>CANRHT010000055.1 GCA_947630465.1 uncultured Pseudomonadaceae bacterium | reverse complement strand
GTGCGGTGTGTATCTTGATCCCACATCCAGTCAGCATTGATACGCCAGTCGCGGTTAAAGCGCAGCATATATTCTGAAGCATAAGGCGAGCGTGAAGTGGTGTTGGCACGTACGGCTTTATAGTCTTTACCCGAGAGCAAAACTTTTCGATCAGCAAAGTAGAATGCCTGACCAAAGCTGATGCGCTGACGTTCAAAGCCGTTACTTTCTAACCAGCGATTAGTCACACCCAGTGATACTTGGTTGGCATCACCAATACGGTCACGGCCACTGAAGCGGTTATCGCGGAATAAGCTGGCGTAACTGAATTGAATTTCACCGGTATCAAACAGCGGTAAATCTGATTGATCTTCGTTAGGCACATACAAATAGAACAAGCGCGGCTCTAAGGTTTGACGGTAGTCGGTGCCAAACCAATTGGTATTGCGGTCAAAGTACAGACCGCTGTCGAGGCTGTACATCGCTAAGCTGCGGTCTGCGCTACTGTTATATTTCTGGTTAGCCTGCAAGGTGGATTTACCAGGGTCATCGAGGCTTAAGTCATAGCGGGTATAAGCGTACTTAACTGCAGGCTTAACAAAACCCCAGCTCCAGTTCATGGGTAGGCTGATTTCTGGCTCAAGATGTAAACGATCACCGTTGGCACGATCTAAGCCCTGCAAGCGCGTATCATTCCAAGGTGTCGGGTTGCCATCTTTGTCACTAAAGTTACCTTTTCTCAGCGAACGATCAAAGCGTGTCCACTCGGTTTTGTAGGTCATCTTCAAGCCGGCAGGCTGCATCGGCAGCGCTCCAGCTAAACTAAACTGCGGCAAACGGTCGTAAGGTGTGACATCGCTGATATTCGCCATTTCATAGGCATGTACACCCAGCTTTGCGTTGTAAGTATCACCACGCCAAGTCAAATCAGCTTTTTGATCTAAAGTTGAATTGGAACCCAGCACTAGATTGCTTTTTAAATCTTGGAAATAGTATGGGTCGCTGATATCGGTGTAATCCACGGTACCGAGTAAACGCGAATTAAAGCCTTGCTCGTGCTGCAAGGTATACATCCAACGATCTTTTTTGTACTCGGACTGCTTTTTACGTTCATCTTCACTGTCACTGAGCGTTGCGCCACCGAAACGGGTTTCGCTGCTCTTACCTAAATAACGAAACTCACCTTCAGTGAGTAAGCCGCGCTTGCTCATATAGTTAGGGTAGAGGGTCGCGTCAAAATTGGGTGCTAAGTTGAAGTAATAAGGCGTGGTTAAATCAACACCTTTACCGCTGCTGTAGCTAAAGCTTGGCGGCAAGAATCCTGATTGACGACGGTCATCAATCGGGAAGTGAATATAAGGTGTGTAAAACACCGGAATATCTTTCACTCTAAGGGTGACGTTGGTGGCGCTACCAAAACCTGTATTGGGGTTGAGCGTGACGTTATTACCCTTTAAGTGCCAGGTATTACTGCCCGGTGCGCAACTGGTGTAGGTACCGTCTTTTAAACGGATAATGGCATCTTCTTGGCGTTTGATATATTGCGCATTGCCGCGGGTTTTGCTGCTGTGCATCACATATTCAGCATTTTCAACTTTTGCCGCACCGGTATCGAGTTGCAGTTCGGCGCGGTCACCGACCATTAACGCGTCGCGATCACGGATACGCACATTGCCTTTGAGTTCGCCACGGTTTTCCAACTGAAAGAGGTTGGCTTCATCGGCTTGGGCTTGCAGGCTGCCTTGGCGAATGACCACATCACCGGCAAGCGTAGCAATCTCAGCTTTTTGATCGTAACGAGAAGCGCCCGCATTGACATATAAAGGTGCATCACTGGGTGCTGTAGTGTCGTTCATGCCCGGGCGCAGGGGTTCAACATAACCGCCTGCACAATAGGGGCTCATCTCGGCAAGCTGTTCTGTGGTCAACTGCTCACGTGGCACCCAGTCCAGATGACTGAAGTCTTCACTGCGGCTGGTTAATGCTTTACCACGGCTATCGCTGACGGATGCTTGCGCGGCGGGCGCAGCTTTTTTACCGGACGCTTTGGCTTGTTTAGCCGTTTCCACTGTGGCAACGGCTGCCGGACGTGGGGGTACAGCAGCAGGCGTATCTTGTGTGTTGCACGCCCAACCGCCGTTTGCGCTTGCGGCGCAGTCATACTGCTGTGCAGCGTTTATACTGCTGCTCAATAAAGGCTGTAAGATGCACAGTGCACCTGCGGCCAGTAGAGTGAATTTTTTACGATAAATATATTTAGCTGCCATAGTGTGTGTCCGTGCTTCCCGCATGCGCTTGGATGTTTAATACCCAGCATGCCTCTCGAAGGGCTGGAAAAGATCAGCGATAATAAAGCATGCCCTACAGAACGGCTAGCACCGTTGGAGAATTACCATGCCGAATCAACCTATAAATGTCGACGATAGTCGTTTACAAGCATTAACGCACTGGTTTGCAGAGCAGTTGCCACATATCGCTCAGCAAGCAGGCGTAGTAGAGACTACCGTACATCACTTGCTGCCAGCCAGTAGTGATGCGAGTTTTCGGCGTTATTTTCGTTGGCAGTCGAGTGCGGCCGACCTGGTCCTGATGGATGCACCGCCGCCGCAAGAAGATTGCCGTCCTTTTGTAAAAATGGCGCAGGTGTTAGCGCAGGGTGGCGTCTATGTGCCGGAGGTGTTAGCCCAGGACTTGGCGCAAGGGTTTTTAGTCTTGACCGATCTTGGCCAGCAGACTTGGCTTGAGGTGCTCAATGAGGATAATGCTGATGAGTTGTTTAGCTTGGCGATTGATACGCTGATTACTCTGCAGCAGATTCCAACGCAAACGTTAGCGTTACCCCTTTACGATGAGGCTTTATTGCGTCGTGAGTTGCAGTTGTTTGTGGATTGGTATGTTGAGCGTGAGTTAGGCGTTACCTTGACCGAGCAGCAGCAGTATTTATGGCAGAAAAGCTGTGACCTATTAGTGGCCAGTGCGCTCAAACAACAACAGGTGCTGGTACACCGTGATTATATGCCGCGTAACCTGATGCTCAGTACGCCCAATCCGGGCGTCTTAGATTTTCAAGATGCAGTGCTCGGCCCGGTCAGTTATGACATTACCAGCTTGTTCAAAGATGCCTTTATCAGTTGGCCCGAAACAAAAGTGCAAGCTTGGCTGCAGCAGTATTGGCAGCAAGCACGAGCGCATGGCATCCAGCTGCCAGAGACTTTTGCCGCGTTTCAAGATGATTGTGATTTGATGGGCGCACAGCGGCATTTAAAAGTGATTGGTATTTTTGCCAGAATTTGTCATCGCGATGGCAAGCCGCGTTATTTAGCCGATGTGCCACGTTTTTTAAAGTACTTACAACAGGTTATCGAGCGTCAGCCAGAGCTGGCACCTTTAGCACAACTTTTAGCAAGTCTATCCATAGAGGAATAAACAGCATGCGGGCGATGATTTTAGCAGCAGGTAAGGGCGAGCGTATGCGTCCCTTGACGTTAACTACCCCCAAACCCTTGATTCCAGTCGCTGGTGTGCCGTTAATTGAATACCACTTACAGGCACTGGCACGTGCCGGTATCACTGAAGTGGTGATTAACCATGCCTGGCTCGGTGAAAAAATCGAAGCGCATTTAGGTGCGGGTGAGCGTTTTAATCTACAGATCACCTACTCACGTGAGACGCAACCCTTAGAAACCGGTGGCGGGATTCTTCAGGCATTGAAGTATTTAGGTGATGAGCCATTTATTGTGGTGAATGGCGATATTTATACTGAATATGATTTCTCAACATTGCTACAGCCGATCAATGGCTTGGCACATTTGGTGTTAGTGGATAATCCAGCGCACCACCCTGAAGGTGACTTTACTTTGGTTGGTCAGCAGGTGCAGTTGCCAGAGACTGATCCAGCCCTGACCTATAGCGGTATTGCTGTGCTGCATCCGCAGTTGTTTGCTGACAGTGAGGTTGGCACATTTAAATTGGCACCTTTGCTGCGCCAAGCGATACGTCAGGGCGCGGTCAGTGGTGAGCACTTCACTGGACGCTGGATTGATGTCGGCACCGTTGAGCGTTTAGCGCAAGTCGAAGAGTTATTGGCTGTTTTATGATTTGGCCGGCGACCATCGTTTGCACAGTATTAGGCTTATGGATTGCACATATTCCGGGTGCGCTGTTGGGCTTGTTAATTGGCAGCATTGTTGACCGTAATTTAGGGTTAACACGCTGGTCGCAGTTGCGTGCACGTCTACCGAGCACAGCGCAGGCTCAGCCAGAACTGAATGCTCAGCAGGTGTTGTTTATGCTGCTGGGCTGTTTGGCAAAAAGTACCGGACGGGTGAGCCCTGAGCACATCCAAGCGGCGCGGTCAGAAATGCAGCGGTTGCAGTTGAGCCCAGCACTGAAGAAAACCGCGATTGCCGCATTTTCACAGGGTAAGGATTGCCGTTTTAATGATTTGCGCAGTGGTTTGCGTACGCATTACACCGCTATTGGGCAAACAGAAAATTTGCTCTTGGCCGGTTGGCGTATGGCATTAGCGCAGGGGCTGGCGACACCCAAGCAGCGACGCTTATTGCAACAATGCGCGACATTACTTAATTGCTCGCCTGAAACATTTGCGCAAATAGAAGTGCAATCCATGCGCAGTCGTGCGCGCCCGCAAAAAACTAAAGCAACGCCTAACGAGTTGGATGCTGCGTTAAAAGTGTTGGGTGTCAGCCGCTCCATGTCGCTGGCGCAGATTAAGAAAAGTTATCGCCGGCAAGTGAGCTTGCATCATCCTGACAAACTGATAGGTGCTGGCGCTACGCCGGCGCAAGTACAAGCGGCCACTGAAAAAACGCGTATCTTGCACAATGCGTTCGCTGTGGCGCGCCAGCACTTGGATAAGTGAGCGCATAAGTGAGTTGCTTTACAGTTCCAACTCTTGGATGTAATGCGCAACTGCATGAATGTCTTCATCGCTCATGCTAGCAGTAATTCCAGTCATCACAGATGCCTGACGCTTGGGGTCTTTGTTGCGGAAGTTGGTCAGTGTCTGCGTAATGTAATCCGCTGGCTGCCCTGCGAGGCGCGGCATATCTTGTTTACCTTCACCCTGCTCGCCATGGCAGTTTTGACAGACTTTTTCAAAACGTACTTGGCCTTGCTCGCGCACATAGGCTTGTGCGGCCGGCTTGGTAATCACTTTTTGCTCACCGTAGTACAGCGCAATATTAACGCGGTCGTCTAAAGTGAGACTTTTCGCCAGTTTTGACATGACGAAATCGTAACGTTGGCCATCGGCAAACTTCTCAAAAGCATTAAACAAGTAAATCGGATTTTGCTCAGCCAAGTTGGGTATATGGGTGCGTTTACTGTTGCCATCTTCACCGTGGCAATGACGGCAAAATGCACTGCGTGCGTGGCCTTCGTCATAGGCCAGTTGTTTGGCTTGTGGATCGCTGAGCAGTTGGTTGAGTGTATTGACAGGGTCTTGATTGGCCAAGGCCGTGCTGCTGACCACCATGCTTAAACATATAAAAAGTAGTGTGCGCATAAGATATCCGTTTCTAATTGTGAGGTCAGTGTGACCTGTTTATTTTGATGATGAATTGAAGCCTTTATTTAACCAGCCTTTAACCCTGCGAAATAACTGTTCTTGCTCATGTTCGATAGTGCCGGCTGCCGAGGTTAATCCAACTTGGTGATAACCTTTGACCGCTGTGCGACGACTGGCTTGTAAACGTTGTTTGGCAGCTTGGCGCTCTGTTGCAGCGTTCTTATAGTAAAAGTCTGCGATGGGCACAATACTGGCCTCAATCAAGGTTTCGTAGGATAAGTGAATTAAATCACTGCTGCGTGGCGCAATCAGCACAGTGCGCAGCGGTTGTGTGGCACCGTATTCATGTTGATAGATTAATGCCCAATGGGCGCCTTCGCGATGGCCTAATAGGATGATTTCTTTTGCGCCAAACGTCTGCGCATAAGCGATGGCGGCATCAATAAAATTGGTGATGCGTTGTGGGTAAGCTGGAATAACGATAGCGGGTGGCGCGATGGGCTCTTCGGTGACCTCGTCAGCGTCGATGGCTGGTGGTGATGATTCTGGTGTGACGGGTTCAGGATCTGGCTCAGGCTCTGCGCCAACGTCCTCTTCTTCATCGCTGATGGAGTCGGTCAGGTCAGGCTCGATAAAGGGCTCAGGTGGTGCCACAGGAATTTGCTCTGCGACCATGCTGGCCGTTACTGCAGGTGAAGGGAGTGCTGGGCTGGGCAGTTCAGGTAAGTTGAGGCTTAAAGTATGCCAGCCCGCATCAGGCAGCTTTCTGCGTAGAGGGCCGACCACCAGCGGCCAATCAAAGCTCTCTTCCGCGCCCGGCAGTAGAATGACCATGCCGTGTGGTTTGGCTGTATTGGCAGGTAAAAACAGTGCGGAGAAATGCTCAACAGGCGTGGTTAGATCAAGCAGTTGTTTCGCGTCAGCGCTGAGCTGAATGGCTTGGGCAGCGAGTACATTGCGGCTGAGTAGCGGCGCGCGTGGAGCGCTCGGTATGCTGGGCGTGACGACCGCTGTCTCAGCTGCAGGGTCTGGCGTTTCAGGTTCATCAGTAGCGCTTGCCGTGAGGCAGTACAGGCCGGCACTGAAGGCTAAAATAAGACGATAAATAGCTGACATGCATCGCTCCGAATATGTCACGCAGCACTGACCGAATCGGCGCTGCTAAGGCGTATGTGCTTGGTTGTTCAGTTCCAGCAGATAGCTGCGAAAAATTTGCGCGAGCACTTGGTTGCCAATATCCAATTCGTTGCGCTGCATTTGCAGTGCGACTTGATCGGCTTGATCGAGCGCTTCATCAGATCCGTTAATGGCTGACATTTTTAGCACAATATAAGCTTGGATGCTGTTAGCTGGCACGCCTTCACCGCGATAAAACATATTGCCTAAGCGTAATTGAGCCGTGGCATGGCCTTGGATTGAGGCTTGCTCAAACCATTTCATCGCTTGTGCATAGTCGCGCGGTATCAGTTGACCTTGGTACCAGTACTCGCCCAAGACAAACTGCGCTTGGGCATAGCCCAATTGTGCAAGGTTTAAGCAATCGTCTAGAGCAGGTTTATTCTCATGTGTGATGCGTTCTAAGCTGCACTGAGGTGTGTTGCTAATGATCAGTGAGTTGTTGTCAGCAGAGGCAAAAAGAGGTGCTACACAAAAGCCGATCAGCATAATAAAACGGCTAAAACCAATCATTGTGGGGATTAAACTCCATGCGCAAAATAAAACGGTGATTCAAAGGTAAATAAATCAAGTTCAGTATTATGAGGCATTTACTTGGGGAATGGCCACCGCTTCCCATGCGATTGCCGTTTTGATTGATCGGCGGTGTTAATAGGATGCATTTTATAGCCTATCTTTGCGTCAGAGCGAGGCAGCACAGTGCCGCAGAACAGGTTAGACTGAGCGGCTTTGTTATCTGATAGAGAATGCTGCTATGGCTCTGCAAGCCACGCCTTATAAAGTTGAATTAAACCTGACCGATATGGATCGCAATGTCTACGACAGTGTGCGCTTCAGCATGGCGCGTCATCCTTCCGAAACCGCTGAGCGTTTACTCTCACGTTTGCTGGCGCGTGCACTATGGCATAGCGAACAGGTGGAGTTTGGTCGCGGTTTATCCAATGTTGACGAGCCTGCGGTGTGGGAGAAAAGCCTTGATGGGCGCATTTTGCACTGGATCGAAGTGGGGCAGCCCAATGCAGAACGTATGACCTGGTGCTCGCGCCGCGGTGAGCGCCTCAGTGTGTTGGCGTATGGCAGTTTGCGTACCTGGATCGGCAAAGAGCTGGATCAGGTGCGTAACCTGAAAAACTTAAATGTGCTGGCCATTAGTCAAGAGTCACTGACACAGCTAGCAGAAGACTTGCCGCGTAGCATTCATTGGAGCGTGATGATCAGTGATGGTGATGTGTTTATTACCGATGAGCGCGGCCAACATTTGATTGAGTTGGAATGGCTGCATGGCGAGCGTGGCGATGTCATCGTTTCATAATCACACCGCCGTGTTTGGATTGAACAGTAGATAAAGAGTAGATAAATTCTGATGCGCATAGAACAACGACCGCTGCCCAGTGTATTGCCTGATCTGGGTAATATTCCGCCCCTGCTGACCCGTATTTACGCCGCGCGCGGTGTTGAGCATGCCAGTGAGCTTGAAAAAGGTTTGGCGCGTTTGCTGCCGACCCATTTGCTCAAAGGGATGGATGCTGCGGTGCTGTTGCTGGCGCAGGCATTGCAACAGCGTCAACGTATTCTCATTGTCGGTGACTTTGATGCCGACGGGGCGACTGCCAGTTGTGTGGGTATGTTGGGTTTGCGCATGCTCGGTGCTGCTCATGTGGATTACTTGGTGCCCAACCGTTTTGATTACGGTTACGGACTGACGCCGGAAATTGTCGAAGTGGCGTTGCAACGCCAGCCGGATGTGCTGATCACTGTGGATAACGGTATTTCCAGTCTGGACGGCGTGGCTGCAGCAAAAGCAGCGGGGTTAACGGTGATAGTCACCGACCACCACTTGCCCGGTGCAGAACTGCCGGCGGCGGATGCCATCGTCAATCCCAATCAACCGGGCTGTGAGTTTCCCAGTAAAGCCTTAGCCGGTGTCGGCGTGATGTTTTACGTGCTGCTGGGTTTGCGGGCACATCTGCGCGGTACGGACTGGTTTGCGCAGCAGAACATTGCAGAGCCGAACTTAGCAGAGCTGCTGGATTTGGTTGCGCTGGGCAGCGTCGCCGATGTGGTGCCGTTGGATGCCAATAACCG
Source organism: uncultured Pseudomonadaceae bacterium (assembly GCA_947630465.1). Lineage (GTDB taxonomy): Bacteria > Pseudomonadota > Gammaproteobacteria > Pseudomonadales > Pseudomonadaceae > Denitrificimonas. The sequence continues at coordinate 2,357 of CANRHT010000055.1, read as the reverse complement.
CATTTTAGTGCATCAAGGTTTGGCGCGGATTCGTGCTGGACGCTCGCGTCCCGGTTTGCGGGCCATTTTAGAAGTGGCTCGGCGTGATCACCGCCGTTTAGTCTCCACCGATTTAGGCTTTATTGTCGGGCCGCGCCTCAATGCTGCCGGTCGTTTAGATGATATCAGCTTAGGTATTGAGTGCTTATTGTGCGATGACTACGCTGGGGCGATGCAGCGTGCGCAGCAACTTGATCAACTCAATCAAGACCGCAAACAGATTGAACAAGGCATGCAGCGCGAAGCTTTAGTGCAGCTCAAAGATTTGCCAGTGGATAATCTACCCTTTGGTCTGTGCTTATTTGAACCTGAATGGCATCAAGGTGTGATTGGTATTTTGGCATCCCGCATGAAAGAGCGTTATCACCGTCCAGTGATTGCTTTTGCCGATGCTGATAATGGCGAACTCAAAGGTTCGGCGCGCTCGATTCCTGGTTTGCATATTCGTGATGCGTTGGATGCAGTAGCCGCACGTTTCCCTGAGTTGATCAGTAAGTTTGGCGGGCACGCGATGGCGGCAGGCTTAACCATTCAACAGGTGCATTATGAAGCTTTCGCTAAAGCCTTTGATGCGGAAGTACGCCGGCAACTGACAGCCGATGATTTGACCGGCCGCATTTACTCGGATGGTAGTTTAGCTGCGCATGAGTTTGACATGCAGCTGGCGCAACAGCTACGCCATGCCGGACCTTGGGGGCAGCGCTTTCCTGAACCACTATTTCATGGTGATTTTAAAGTGCTTAGCCAGCGTTTAGTCGGCGAGAAGCACTTGAAGTTGGTTTTGCAAAGTGCTCAAGGTGCTCCGCAAGTGGATGCTATTGCCTTTAATGTCGACTTAGAAACTTGGCCGAACCCCAATATCCTCGATGCCCAAGTGGCTTACACTTTGGATGTGAATGAGTTTCGAGGCAATGAAAGCTTGCAGCTGATTGTTTCCAGTATTCTGCCAGGCTAAAAATTGTACAGACCGTCACCCTGCTGCGCGCACAGTGACGGCTAATTCAGGTACAATTCATTTTTTTATAGCGTTTAATCAAGCGAGAATCGTCTGTTATGGAAGTCAATCCAATTCATGTAGCCATCAATGACTTAGCTGAGCGTACGCAAGTCATTCGGGGGTATCTTTGACTACGCTACTAAGCATGAGCGCCTAACTGAAGTTGAGCGCGAACTCGAAGATCCTGCGATTTGGAATAATCCTGAGTACGCACAAAATCTTGGACGTGAGCGTTCATTGCTGGCGCAAGTTGTTGAAACCCTCGACAACTTAGACAGCGGTGTGGCGGATGCTAAAGAACTGCTAGAAATGGCGGTTGAAGAAAACGATGAAGATGCGGTTGAAGAAGTCCGTGCAGAAGTGGCTCGTTTAGGTGAGGATCTAGGCAAGCTTGAGTTTCGTCGCATGTTCAGCGGTGAGATGGATGCCAATAATGCCTATCTGGATATCCAAGCCGGTTCCGGCGGTACTGAGGCGCAAGATTGGGCCAATATTTTGCTGCGTATGTATTTGCGTTGGGCCGATCACAATGGCTTTGAAGCGACAATTATGGAGCTGTCAGCGGGTGATGTAGCAGGTATCAAGGGTGCCACCTTGCATATTAAAGGTGAGTACGCCTTTGGTTGGTTGCGCACCGAAACAGGTGTGCACCGCTTAGTGCGTAAAAGTCCATTTGACTCAGGTAACCGTCGCCATACGTCCTTTACTGCGGTGTTCGTCTCGCCTGAGATTGATGACAACATTGAAATTGATATCAATCCAGCGGATTTGCGCACTGATACTTATCGCTCATCTGGAGCCGGTGGTCAGCACGTTAACACCACGGACTCAGCGGTACGTATTACGCATATTCCGACCAATACCGTAGTGAGCTGCCAGAACGAGCGTTCCCAACATGCGAACCGTGATACGGCAATGAAAATGTTGCGCGCTAAGCTGTATGAGTTGGAATTATCCAAACGCAGTGCAGCATCGCAAGAGCTTGAAGACAGTAAATCAGATATTGGTTGGGGCCATCAGATTCGCTCCTACGTACTGGATCAGTCGCGTATTAAAGATTTGCGTACCAACGTTGAAGAAAGTAATTGCGATGCCGTACTCGATGGCGACATCAATGACTTTTTAGAAGCCAGCCTCAAGCAAGGACTTTGATCAGCATGGGCACGTAATGCATGCCCATGCTGTAATCAGCACACTATTAAGTGCCTACAGTCGCTGTATGAGCGACCTGAATAAATAAGTGGAAACCGATCATGAGCGAACAAGCGCCAACCCAGCATGAGTTGCAGGAAGAAGAAAACAAACTGATTGCTTTGCGTAA
>CANRHT010000054.1 GCA_947630465.1 uncultured Pseudomonadaceae bacterium | reverse complement strand
TGATGCCGAGCTTGCAAGGCATTGATTATGCCTACAAGCGCATCAAACGCTGGATGAAACCGGTGAAGCGCAAAGTGAGCTTAGCCTTTCAACCCGCCTCGGCGAAAATCATCTACCAGCCGCTCGGTGTGGTCGGGGTGATTGTGCCGTGGAACTACCCGCTCTTTTTAAGCATTGGCCCTTTAACTGGCGCACTGGCTGCCGGTAATCGGGTGATGATCAAGATGAGTGAACACACCCCACGCACGGCGCAGCTGTTGAAAGAGTTATTAGCCCGCGTTTTTCCAGAAGATTTGGTCTGTGTCGTGCAAGGTGAAGCCGATCTCGCTGCGGCGTTTTCCGAACTGCCTTTTGATCACCTGCTATTCACCGGCTCAACCCAAGTCGCTCAACATGTGATGCGTGCTGCGGCGAAAAATCTTACGCCAGTGACCTTAGAGCTCGGCGGTAAATCACCGGCGATTATCAGCGCCGACGTGCCCATGGCTGACGCCGTTGAGCGCATTGCCTTTGGCAAAATGGTCAACTCTGGGCAAACCTGCGTCGCGCCGGATTATATTTTAGTACCGCACGCGCGCATCGATGAGTGTGTTGAAACGATGCGCCAGACCGTACTCAAGTTTTATCCAAAACTAGCAGACAACCCTGATTACACGGCGATTATCAACCCACAACAGCAACAACGCCTGCAAGACACTATTGATAACGCCACCAGCCAAGGTGCACAGGCGCTTGCCATACATGAGCAAGGCCAAGACCAGCGCATGCCCTTAACCTTACTGCTGAATGTCAACGATGAGATGCGCGTGATGCAGGAGGAAATCTTTGGCCCAATCTTGCCCATTGTCGGCTATCACAGCCTGGATGATGCCTTAGCTTATGTTCGCCAACGCCCTCGCCCTTTAGCGCTGTATTACTTTGGCTATGAAGCTGAAGAGCAGCAATACGTGCTGCACAACAGTCATGCCGGTGGCGTGTGTATTAACGATACTTTGCTGCATGTCGCGCAGCATGATTTACCCTTTGGCGGGATTGGTCCATCCGGCATGGGCCACTATCACGCCCACGAAGGTTTCTTAACTTTTAGCCACAGCAAATCGGTGTTTAGCAAACAGCATTTTAATGCCGCTAAACTGATTTATCCGCCCTATGGTGGCTGGCTGCAAAAGCTGATTCTGAAGTTCTTTTTACGTTAATAACCTGCGATTTAATTGGATACAACATTAGGCTATAACCACCGCTATCTTAAGAGCTAAAAACAACAGTATTCGGCTGGCCGCTGAGGTATATGGCGCGTAGACTGACTGTGTGTTCTGGGCTTATGGCTGCAAAGCTGATAGTTATAACACTACACCGTTAACTCCCCTCATGTGAGACCGTGCATGTCTGTTTGGAAATCATTCCGCTCGTTATATTTTGCCACTTTATTGATGCTGCTTGGCTCGGGTTTATTAAGTACCTACCTTGCGCTGCATGTCGCTGAACGTGCGGATGGGGTGTGGGTGGGTGCTTTAATGACAGGCTTTTATTTAGGCTTGGTATTGGGCGGCAAACTGGGTCACCGCTTAATTGCTCGCGTTGGGCATATTCGTACCTACGTGGCCAGCGCCGGAATCGTGACGGCAGCGGTGTTGCTGCATGGTTTAACCGAAAGCTTACCCGCTTGGTTATCGCTGCGCGTGCTGGTGGGGCTGGGCATGATGTGCATGTACATGGTGGTGGAAAGCTGGCTCAGTGAGCAAAGCACCTCCGACGAGCGTGGCATGGTGTTTTCCGGTTATATGATGGCGTCGTATCTGGGCATGGTGTTAGGTCAACTGGTACTGGCGGCGATGCCAGAACTGGACATTAACTTACTGTTATTTGTCGCCCTGTGTTTTGCTTTATGTCTGGTGCCCGTCGCACTCACCCGCCGCATTCACCCGGAACCTTTGCGCCCTGCACCGCTTGAGCCACGCTATTTTATCCAGCGCGTACCGCTGTCGATGCTCACCAGTTTACTAGCCGGTGCGATGGTCGGTGCCTTTTATGGTTTAGCGCCTTTATATGCCAGCCGCATTGGCTTACCGACACAAATGATTGGTCTATTTATGGCCACCTGTATTGTCGCTGGCTTGCTGGTTCAAGCTCCGCTAGGTTGGCTGTCGGATCGTGTTGATCGTCCCACGTTAATTCGGGTTGGCAGTGCTTTATTAATGCTGATTACGTTACCGCAAGCTATTTTTACTGACCTGCCGATACTCTATATCTTTATCGGCGGCAGCCTGTCGTGCATGCTGTTGTTTAGTCTTTACCCGTTAGCTGTCGCCTTTGCCAATGACAATATCGAAGCGGAAAAGCGTGTGTCGTTAACCGCGGTGTTACTGACCACCTTTGGCATAGGTGCCAGTATCAGCCCACTGTTGATCGGTGCATTAATGAAGTCACAGGGGGCAAATATGCTCTATGTGGCACTGAGCCTGTTTGCCATGTTGATTGTGATCCGCGTCCGTCCGCAGGCGATCACTGGCGACACCCTCAGCGATGAAGCGCCGCTGCAACACATCTATATGCCTGATGGTATTAGCAGTTCGCCGCTGGCAGCTGCACTCGACCCACGAGTTGAGGAAAGCCATGTACAAGAACAGATGCAAGACAGTCCGCTCGCTGATATTGCCGAGGACTCTGAAGAGCAGCATTACTGATATCTACTGGTGTATGAACCTTAAATGCTTGCTGCAGTGCATCCATGCAAACACTGCAGCAAGCAGCACCGATTAGACAGTATTAAGCGCTAAAGGCGGGCGTCTCAGCAAAACCACTGGCCACTAATTGCAACATCATCGGCTCAGCCAGTGGTGGTGCAAATAAAAAGCCTTGAATCAAATCACACCCCATAGCCTGCAATAACTTAAATTGCTCAGGCTCTTCGACGCCTTCTGCCACGGTTGTGAATTGAAAATGGCGCGCCATATCAATCACGGTGCTGGTGAGACGCTGATCTTGGGTATTGACGTGCATCTCAGAAATAAAGGTGCGATCAATTTTAATCACCGCCACCGGCAGCACTTTTAAGTAGGCCAATGACGAGTAACCAGTACCAAAATCATCAATGGCAATACGCAAACCTGCTGCCGCCAAACATTGCAATTGCTGAACGGCCAACTGCATATCCTGCATCAAATCAGATTCTGTCACTTCCAGTTCTAACGCATGCATAGGTAAACCCGACTGCTGCATTTTGGCAATCAAATCATCGGCAAAATGCGCTTGCATCAACTGGGCACTGGCGACATTCACCGCTACAGTAAAGTACTCATCAACCGCACCGTGTTCGCGCCAGCGCAGTAAAGCACTGATGGCCTCATCAATCACCCATTGGCCAATAGTGGTGATATAGCAATTGGCTTCGGCAATCGGAATAAACTCCATGGGCGAGATGCGCCCATACTCGGGATGATTCCAACGCAGCAAGGCCTCAACGCCACGCACGGCTCCAGTGCGCACATCGATTTTCGGCTGATACAGCAAGTGCAGCTCATTGTTATCAATGGCGTTATACAGCGCATCGCTGAGCTGATTCTTGCGCAACAAGCTGGACTCCAACACTTGGTTATAGCCCTGCCATTGACCGTCCTGTGTGGGCAAGGCAACCGCCGCCATACGCACCATTTGCTCAGCATTGCGCTGCGCACTTGAACCACTCACGCCAACACGTGCGCGCACATGCACCGATAAGAGCTGCAGACTCAGCGGCGCTTGAATCGCCTCTAAAATACACTGGGCAATACGCTCAGCTTGGCTTTCACTGACTTCGGTTTCACAGAGCAATACCCACTGCTCAGTACTCCACACACCCAGCAAGCGAATCGGCAGTTGGGTCAATTGCTGCACTTTGCCACTTAAAGCACAGAGGGCTTGATCGGTCACTTCATAGCCATGCAAGCGACCGATTTCATCCAAGCCTTCTAGGGCAATAAAAAAGGTCAGCAAGTCACAGTTTTTTCGGCGCAATTGCTCAATGGTTTCTAAGATCACCTGACGATTGGGCAGTTTGGTCAATGAATCTTGGCGCGAGAGTATGCGCAACTCTTGCGTACGCTCAGCCACTAAACTTTCCAACAAGTTGGTCTTTTCTTGGCGGTCACTGAGCAGACGCTGCAGCTGTAAAGTATTGCGAATGCGCTGCAGCACCTCAATATGATTAAAAGGCTTGGTTAAAAAATCTTGTGCACCCAACTGCAAGGCTTGGTGACGGGTGGCTTCATCAATTTGCGCGGTTAATACAATGACCGCGGGTGTCTCTTCGCCCCAGGTTCGATTCAATAACTCCAACAGCTCCAAGCCATTGATGCCGGGCATGCGAATATCCAGCAAGATTAAATCAGGCCGCTTGTTATGCACCCGCGCTTCAACTTTTAAAGCATCGGTCATGCCTTCGATGCAGCTGTAGCCTTCGTCTTCCAACAAGTCGATCAGCAGCTCGACATTCACTGGGTTATCATCAACCACTAAAATATCGGCGCTACTAAAGAGCTTACTCAGGTCAGTCATGCGTTCTCCTGCTGTGACAACAGTTGCTGTATATGCTGAGCCAAGGCATTTAAATTAAACGGCTTAGTATAAAACCCAGCAAAGCCTAACATGCTTGCTTGTTGCTTATCTTGCGTGGCACAACTCGCAGAGATCGCCAGTAATGGGATTTTGGTGGTCAGTGGATTGTTTTTTAACATGCGTCCCACTTGAAAACCGTTCATCCCCGGCAAGTCGATATCTAACAAAATCAAATCTGGACACTCTGAGCAGGCCAACTCAAACCCTGCTTCACCGGTATCGACACAGTGCAAGCGCAGGTCCGGTATTTCGCTGCATAAGTCTTGCATTAAACGCTGATTTTCGGGGTTATCTTCGATATACAGCACTTGGTATTTGCTCGGTAGTGATGCGGATGCATCAGCTTCACTCGCAGGCGTAAGCGACTCTTTTGTACTGGCCAGCAGTGGTAATGTAAAGGAGAAAACACTGCCTTCACCCACGACCGACTGCACCTGAATATCACTGTCCATCAGACGCGCTAATTTACGGGTCAAGGCCAAACCCACACCGGTGCCTTCAATACTCCCATGTTCAGCACCAAGGCGATTAAAAGGCTCAAACAGCTGTTCAAGCTGATCATCAGCAATACCAATACCGGTATCACTGACACTGATCTGCACCTGCTGCTCTTGCAGTTCACAACGCAACACCACTTCACCATCAGCCACGTTATATTTGATGGCGTTATTTAATAAGTTAATCAGGATTTGTTTTAAGCGTGTGTAATCAGCAATCACAAAACAACCCGTCGTCGAGTCACTGTACAGGTGCAGTTTAATCCCTTGCTGGGTCGCCAATTCCCGCACAATCTCTAAGCTGTCATCAAGCACTTCTTGTAGATTAATCGGCTCCAAGGACACTTGCGTATGCCCCGACTCAATGCGTGCTAAATCCAACACTTCGTTAATCAGGTTCAACAAGTGATGGCCACTGCGCAAAATCTGATCCACTTGACGCTGCTGGCGCTCAGTTAAAGGTTGTTTACCATTACCTAATAATTGACTAAAACCTAAAATAGCATTCAGCGGTGTACGCAGCTCATGGCTCATGGATGACAGAAACTCAGTTTTAGCTTTGCTGGAATACTCCGCTAAATCCCGTGCCGTTTTTAACTCGTCCATAAAGCGTTGCTGCTCGTGCAACTGTCGATACAGGTTAATCAACAGCGCACAGGTTGAGTTAAAGGGCTGCAACCACTCCACCAGCGCATCATCATAATCCTGCGTAGCGTTGGCGATGGCATACATGCCAATGACTTGACCGCGATCCTTAATAGGTACGCCCAGATAGCGACGCAACTCCGGATGCCCTTCGGGTAAAGCACCACCGCGCGGGTCCGTCGTCATCTCATTGCTGAGCACTGTGGCACCCCCAGCAAAAACACGCCCCAACATACTGCTCGGGCTGCTGAGATACATCTCGCCATCCCGCAGTTTTTTCATCAATTGGCGGCTGGGCTCATTCCACGACAGGTCGCTGATGGCGTGTACTTTTAAAGCGGGTACACCGTCGCGTTCAATCACCTCACCAATCAGCGCGTACTCACTGTGGGTCAGCTCTTTAAGCGCTTCTTTTAAAAACATCCACAGCGTATTACCACTTAACAGCGCGTGATAATCCGTTAAGCCACGGTGCAAAACTTGCAGCAAAGCACGCTCTTGTTGCTCACGCTCACGTGCTGCAGCAATCTGACGCATATCCGACAAAATACCAATAAACTCACGGTTTTCAGGTGCGACAGCGTTGCCATTACCTTGCACTTCACTGACGGCCAAATGCACAGGAATATGAGTGCCATCTTTGTGTTGCGCTGCAACCTCACGGCCACTGCCGATGACTTTTTTCTCTCCAGTGAGTTGGTAATGCGCTAAGTAACCGTCATGGTGCACCGCCCATTGTGCTGGCATGAGCATTTTCACGTTACGCCCCAGCACTTCTTCGCGCTCATAGCCGAGCATGCGTAAGGTAAAATCATTGAGCTGTAAAATCGTGCCATGCCCATCAATATGAACAATCCCTGCTGCAGCACTTTCAATAATGGCCGCATAGCGCGCGTTGGTTGCGGTACTTTGCGCCGTTTTTAGCGCCAGCTGTACCGTACGGTAGTGCAAATACAACAATTGTTCGGCTTGACGCGCCAGTAAAGTAAAGTGGTATTGATCCGCATCGCTCAGTTGGCGCGGCTGTGTATCGATTAAGCACAAGGTGCCGACATTAGAACCGTCTTCAGCACGAATGGGCACGCCGGCATAAAAACGAATATAGGGTTCGCCTGTGACCAAGCTGCTGTTGACAAAACGCTCATCTAATAACGCATCTTCAATAATAAAAATATCATTGGCTTGAATAGCATGCGTACAAAAAGAGCCTTCACGCGGCAACTCATGCACGCTGACCCCAATACGCGTCTTAAACCATTGGCGGTACTTGTCCACCAGCGACACCAGCACAACGGGCACATCAAATAAACTTGCAGCCACTTTAGCTAAGTTATCAAAGGCTAAGTCCGACTCAGTATCTAAAATTTGTAAGCGGTATAAAGCCTGCAGACGCTGTTCTTCTGTGTGTTGCGGCGTTGTTTCCAGCATCTGTCGACCCTCAAACTGTAAAATAGTAGCAAAGGGCCAATACTACAGTGAACTGAGTCAAGTGTTGCGTTTTAGTCGAGGTCACCCAACGGTAAGCTGTCGCAGGTCAGCTCCTGAAAGCGGATGACCCCTCATCACTTGTTTGCCGCACCAGTGGCGCAACGCGCCGATTTGACCACGGCAGCTCATAGCATTAGGGCACTCATAGCATTAGAATAGCCATCCGATTTTTAAACCTTGTAGCCTTATGTTTGAACTGCGCCTGATGCACGTCGATGACCTGCCGGAAATTCTAGATATCCAACTGCAGGTTTACAGTGACGAACTGCAAGAAACACCGCAAGTGATTGCCGAGCGCCTCGCTCAAGTGCCAGATTTAGCCTTAGTGGCAGAAGATACCCAAGGCGTGTGCGGCTATTTATTCAGCTACCGCTCACAGCGTGGTGCAATTACGCCCTTAGATGCTTTATTTGTTGAGCCTCAGCACAGCGACTGTTTATACCTGCATGATTTAGCCGTAGCGCCGCGCGCCTTGAAGCGCGGCATAGGCCCCAGTTTAGTCAAACATAAATTACAGATGGCTCGCCAAGCCGGACTGCAGCATTGCAGCTTAGTGTCGGTACAAGAGTCTGCGCGTTTTTGGCAGCGTATGGGCTTTCAACAGCAGCAGGCCAGCCAACCACAGCAACAAGCGGCTTTAGAGTCTTACGGCGTACCTGCGATGTATATGCAAAAAGCCTTGTAAAAATCTTACCCAATCACCCAGATCATTCAGATCATCTGCATAGCGGCACTGGTTCGAGCCCACAGCAGCAACCCGCAAGGATACTCAACATGGAATTTGTACTTTATTTATTACTCGGCGCTGCCGCTGGCGTGCTAGCTGGCTTATTTGGCGTCGGCGGCGGATTAATTATTGTGCCGGTGTTGGTGTTTAGTTTTAGCACCCAAGGCTTTGCTCCGGAGATTTTAACTCACCTCGCGGTCGGCACCTCGCTGGCGACTATTGCCTTTACCTCAATCAACTCGATTCGTGAGCATCATCGCCGTGGCGCCGTGCAGTGGTCGTTGTTTCGCTGGCTCACGCCCGGCATTTTAGCCGGCGTGGCCGTTGGCGGTGCGACGGCGGCACTTATTAATGGTCCCGTGCTGCAAAAGATCATTGGGGTTTTTGCCATCTGTATCGCGATTCAATTAGCCCTCAATCTCACACCTAAAGCTGCACGCCCTGCCCCCAAACAGCTGGAATTGATTGCCGCCGGCGGCGTGATTGGTTGGGCCTCGGCGATTTTCGGGATTGGCGGCGGTTCACTGACTGTACCTTTTTTAGCTTGGCGCAGTGTCGCTATGCAAAAAGCGGTGGCCACTTCAGCCGCCTGTGGTTTCCCCATTGCGGTGGCCGGTGCCCTCGTGTTTATGGTGACGGGCTGGCAACACGAAAAGCTACCTGAGTTGAGCCTAGGTTATATCTACCTGCCCGCGTTGATGGGTATTGCTCTCACCTCAGTATTTTTTGCTCGTTTTGGCGCTAAACTGGCGCACCGCTTGTCTCCACTGTTGTTGAAACGCTTATTTGCTCTGCTGCTGACCGTGGTTGGCCTCAGTTTTTTGCTTAATTAAGGATTATCCATGCTCACTTACCCCAATATTGACCCCGTGGCGATTGCCCTTGGGCCGCTGAAGATTCACTGGTACGGTTTAATGTATTTAGTCGGCATCGGCGGTGCGTGGTGGCTGGCCAGTCGCCGCTTAGCACGCTTCGATACACACTGGACGAAAGACACCCTGTCTGACTTAGTGTTTTGGGTGGCCATGGGCATCATCCTTGGTGGACGTTTAGGTTATGTGCTGTTTTATGATATGGCCGCCTATATTGATAATCCCGCACTGGTGTTGCGGATTTGGGAAGGCGGCATGTCGTTCCATGGCGGTTTTTTAGGAGTGATGCTGGCGGTCTGGCTGTTTGGCCGCAAACATAAAAAAAGCTTTTTCCAGTTGATGGACTTTATTGCGCCCTTAGTGCCGATCGGTTTAGGTGCTGGTCGTATTGGTAACTTTATTAATGCCGAGCTGTGGGGCAAAGCCACTGATGTATCTTGGGCGATGATCTTTCCCACTGATCCTGCGCAACTGGCGCGTCACCCCTCGCAGCTGTATCAGTTTGCTTTAGAAGGCGTGGCGTTATTTGTGATTCTCTGGCTGTATTCACGCAAACCCCGCCCCACCATGGCGGTGTCCGGTATGTTTGCGCTGTTTTACGGTATCTTCCGTTTTATCGTCGAATTTGTCCGCGTGCCCGACGCACAACTGGGCTACTTAGCCTTTGACTGGCTGACGATGGGTCAAGTGTTGTGCGTACCCATGATTCTCGGCGGTATCGGTTTAATTATTTTTGCCTACAAGCGTCAAGAGGTGGCCCAAGCATGAAACAGTATCTCGATTTAATGCGCCATGTGCGTGATCAGGGTGTGGATAAAAGCGACCGCACCGGCACTGGCACCCGCAGCCTGTTTGGCCACCAAATGCGTTTCGATTTAAGCGCAGGTTTTCCTTTAGTCACCACTAAAAAGTGCCACCTCAAGTCCATTATTCATGAGCTGTTATGGTTTTTGCAGGGCGATACCAATATCAAATACCTGCAAGACAACGGTGTGCGGATTTGGGATGAGTGGGCTGATGAGAGCGGCGACTTAGGCCCTGTGTATGGCTACCAGTGGCGCAACTGGCCAGCACCCAATGGCGAGTCGATTGATCAAATCAGTAAGCTGATTGCGATGATTAAAAGTAATCCCGACTCACGCCGCTTAATTGTCAGCGCTTGGAATCCAGCGTTAGTCGACGATATGGCGCTGCCGCCCTGCCATGCCTTATTCCAATTTTATGTCGCCGACGGCAAACTCAGTTGCCAGCTCTATCAGCGTTCGGCAGATATTTTCCTCGGCGTGCCCTTTAATATCGCCAGCTATGCTTTGCTCACGATGATGGTGGCGCAGGTCTGCAACTTACAGCTCGGTGACTTTATTTGGAGCGGCGGTGATTGCCACTTGTACTCTAATCATCTGGATCAGGTGCAAGAGCAATTAAGCCGTGAGCCATTTGCCTTACCCACAATGCGCATCAATCCTAAGATCAACTCGATTTTCGACTTTAGCATTGAAGATTTTGAGCTCTGCGATTATCAAGCGCACCCACATATTAAAGCGCAGGTAGCCGTTTAAGTTGCCCATTTGCGACTTAGGCCCTGTTTCTTGGGCAGCTGTCTTTTAACATGCTGCCTTATTTTTCATGTTACAACGCACAGCGTCGGCTAACAGCTGCGCAGCGTTGGAGGTTGCCTTATGTACGACTGGCTTAATGCATTACCTAAAGCAGAATTGCACATGCACTTAGAAGGCTCTCTAGAGCCAGAACTCATGTTTCAACTGGCCGAACGCAATCGTATTCAGTTGCCTTGGGACTCAGTCGAGAGCTTACGCAAGGCCTACAATTTCAATAATTTGCAGGAGTTTTTGGACATCTATTATCAAGGTGCCAATGTGCTGCAAACCGAGCAAGACTTTTACGATCTAACGTGGGCCTACTTAAAAAAATGTGAAGAACAGAATGTGATTCACGTCGAACCCTTTTTTGATCCGCAAACCCACACGGCGCGTGGTGTGTCGATGGAAGTCGCCATTACTGGAATCAGCGAAGCTTTAGGTGATGCGCGTGATTTACTCGGGATCAGCAGTGGTTTGATTCTGAGCTTTTTACGCCACTTATCCGAAGAAGATGCTTTTCATACCCTGCAACAAGCCATGCCGTTTCGCGATCTGTTTTTTGCTGTGGGCTTAGACAGCTCGGAAATGGGGCATCCACCCAGCAAGTTCACTCAGGTATTCGCTAAAGCCCGCGCTGAAGGTTTATTGGCTGTTGCTCACGCAGGCGAAGAAGGTCCGCCGGAGTATGTCTGGGAGGCGCTGGATTTACTTAAAG
>CANRHT010000053.1 GCA_947630465.1 uncultured Pseudomonadaceae bacterium | reverse complement strand
ACCACTTGAAACAGCAGGTCACCCAGTTCACTGGGTAAATGGGCAAAATCTTCACGCTCAATGGCATCCGCTACTTCGTAGGCTTCTTCCAAAGTGTGCGGCACTATGCTGGCAAAGTCTTGCTGTAAATCCCACGGGCAACCACCATCGGGATGACGCAAGCGCGCCATCAGATAGAGCAAATCGTTGAGCTGATACACAGGGGCAGCACTCATAACTGCTCCTCCGCTGTGCTCTCTTCGATGGGCTCCAATTCTTGAAACTGCGTGGCATGCAAACGGCTGTAATAGCCATTTTGTGCCAAGAGTTCTTGATGGTTGCCGCGCTCAACAATACGGCCTTGATCCATCACTAAAATCAAATCTGCTTGCTCAATGGTCGACAAGCGGTGCGCAATGACAATAGTGGTACGCCCTTGCACTGCATGATCCAGCGCCGCTTGGATATGGCGCTCTGACTCAGTATCTAGCGCTGAGGTGGCTTCATCTAAAATCAGCAAGGGCGCATTTTTTAATAAGGCTCGGGCAATGGCTAAACGCTGACGCTGACCACCCGACAGCAAGACACCGTTCTCGCCGACCAGAGTGTCATAACCTTGCGGCATGCGCTCAATAAACTCAGCGGCATAAGCAGCTTCAGCAGCGGTTTTTATCTCCTCGAGCGAGGCATCAGCTAAATCACCATAAGCGATATTTTTCGCCACTGTGTCATTAAACAGCGACACCTGCTGAGTCACTAACGCCATATGACGGCGCAGATTCGTGAGCGTCAAGTCTTTCACTTCAACGCCATCCAGTAAAATCTGTCCCTGCTGATGCTCATAAAAACGTGGAATTAAATTCGCTAAAGTGGACTTACCGCTGCCTGAGCGTCCTACTAAAGCCACCATCTGCCCTTTCTCAGCAGTAAAACTGATGTCTTGCAGCACCGGGTGCTCGGTATTGGGATAGGTAAAGCTCAAGTCACGCACTTCTAACTGGCCGCTGACTTCGGGCAATTCCACAGTGCCGTCGTCATGCTCCTGCTCTTCATCAAGTTGTTCAAAAATACTTTCCGCACCTGCCACACCTTTTTGAATAGTGGAGCTGACTTCTGACAACTGACGAATCGGCTTGGGCAATAAACCCGCCAAAGTAATGTAGGCGACCAAGTCACCTGGCGATGAATCACCGCGCAGCAACAGCACTAAAAACAACAACACCGACATGGCTGAATAAATCACCAACTGCAGCGATGGCGTATAGACCGCATTGGTTTTAATCATGCGCAGTTGTTTTTCAGTATTACTGATACTGGAGTTTAAAAAACGCTTTCGTTCATAAGGCTCGCCACCAAAACTGCGCACCACACGGTAGCTCTGGATGGTTTCTGAGGCGATATGGGTGACATCGCCCATCGCCACCTGAATTTTTTTACTTTGCTTACGAAATTTCTTACTGGTGCTGCTGACCATCAAGGCAATAATCGGCAAGATGGCCACCATCACCAGTGTCAGTTTCCAGTTCATCCACAATAAAGTGGCAAACAAGAACACCACGGTCATGCCTTCGCGCACTATCACTTTAATGGCATCGGTCGCCGCACCGGTCACCATAGTCACGTTATAGGTGATACGCGAAATCAAGTGCCCCGAGTTGTGGTTATCAAAGTAGCGGTTGGGCAAGGTCAGCAGATTGTTAAACAATTGCACACGTAAATCATGCACCAAGCCCAGCGATACTTTGGCCAGATAAAAGTTACCTAAAAACGAGCCAATACCTTGCCAGAGGGCAATCACCACTATTAATAAAGGTACGGCCTGCAGTAAGCGCACATCCGCCAACCAAGGCACATTGGGAAACAGCACCGCATCGGGATTGGCTAAGCCATCAACAAAATACTTCAGCACATAGCCGAGCATGGGTGAGGTTGAAGCAAAAATCAGAAAGCCGACAATACTGATGAGAAACATGCCGATATACGGCTTGATATAACCCAGTAAGCGAAAATAAATTTTAACCCCAGAGGTGCTCGCAGCCTGCTGTTGTTCTGTACTCATAACGTTTAAATCTCAATAACGGTGGCTTAAGGTTGGCGTATTGCAGATTATTTCAAGGGCTGCCAGCCTAAAGCCTCCTTCAAAAAAGGTATCGTAAGTTTGCGCTGTGCTTGCATAGACGCACGATCAAGACGTTCTAAGGTGTCGAATAACACCGTCATACTGCGCACCGAGCGCGCTAAAATAAAACGCCCGACATCATCCGGTAACTGCAAGCCGCGACGTGAAGCGCGCAGTTGCAAGGCGCGTAATTTATCATCATCACTGAGTTCATGCAGTTGAAACACCAAAGCTAAACTCAAGCGAGATTGTAAATCTGGCAGTTTAATCTGTAACTTGCGTGGTGCAGCATCTGCAGCAATCAGCAATTGTTTACCCGCGTCACGCATGCGATTAAAAGCATGAAACAACGCCTCTTCCCAATGCGGCTGCCCCAGCACAGCCTGAATATCATCCAAGCACAATAAATCGCAAAACTCGACATTATCCAGCAATTGCGGGCCATGCTCAGCCAAGTCTGCCAGAGGCAAATACAAGGCACGCCCGCCGCGTTCTTCAACACGCAAACAAGCGGCCTGCAATAAGTGACTGCGCCCCACACCGGCGCTGCCCCAAATATAGAGCACGCTGTCCATCCACTGGTCTTCAACTTCGCAGGCATGCTCCACGTAACCTAGAGTGACGGCGTTAGCGCCCGGATAGTAATTGGCAAAAGTGGCATCGTCGCGTAGACGCATACCCAGTGATAATTGAGTAGGTTTCATGGGGACTCGGTTACCGGCACATCACAAACCTGCGTTTGCTCAGCCGGACAAGGACTTATAGGCTCGCAATGATCAGCCTGCTGCCCATACATATTGGATTCTTTATAGAGTTCATGCACATGACGCAGTAACACCATAATCACCGCCGCTACCGGCAGCGCTAACAACACGCCAGTAAAACCAAACAACTGCCCGCCCGCCAAGATCGCAAAAATCACCGCTACAGGGTGCAAACCAATGCGATCACCGACCAACAGTGGCGTCAGTAACATCCCTTCCAGTAACTGCCCAACGGTAAACACCGCGACAATCCCTAGCAATGGGTAAGGATCCACACCAAACTGAAACAAGCCTGCGGCCAATGCGGCGGTAATGCCGACGGCAAAGCCCATATAAGGCACCAGACTGGCTAAACCCGCCAGCAGACCAATCAGCAAGCCCAGTTCAAGACCGACCATCATCAAGCCAACGGCATAGACAATCCCCAGCGCCAGCATCACCAGCAGCTGCCCGCGCATAAAGGCACCCAAGACTTCATGGCATTCACCAATCAGCTGTACCGTCAGGCCTTCACGTTTACGCGGTAATAAGCGGCGCATTTTTGCCACTAAAATATCCCAGTCACGCAACAGGTAAAAAGTCACCACGGGGATCAGCAGCATATTGGCCAACCAACCTAGAAACGCTAGGCTTGATGAGGTCACTTGACTGAGTAACAGCTGGGCAATATCGGTGGTTTTGCCAATATTCTCGCTAAACAGCTTTTTAATTTGATTGAGACTGCTGACATCGCCATCCACACCCAACTGCAGTTGCAACCAAGGTAAGGCGCTGTGTTGCAGCCAATCAATGATCTGCGGAGTCAGCTCATACAAACGCACCAGTTGCCGACCAATCATCGGCACCAGCACCAAGAGCAACACCAACAAAATCAGACTCAATAATACAAAAACCGCTACCACGCCCCAAGTGCGGGAAAACTTATGCAGTTCTAAAAAATCAACAATCGGATCGCCCATATAGGCCAGCAAGATACTGACTAAAAATGGCGAAAGAATCGGCATTAACTGATAGAACGTCAGCGCACCCAGCGCTAACGCTATCAACAGCAAGATACTTTTAAGATTAGTCGCCATAGTCTGCAGTCTCGCTATTACCAGCCAAAATACAACATCGACTGGCGTGTATCCGCCATCTCTTCTGTGCTATCAAGCGCCGTGTCTTCGGCGGTTTGCTCGTGTAAGCCACCTAAAGCCATTTGCGCTTTTAATTGCTCAACACTGCTATTGACCTGCCACTGCACATAGTTTTTATCAACTGTATGCAATTGCACAGCAAAGGGCTCAAGCAAACGTTCTACTTGTACAAAGCGCTCTAAATCAACAGCAGCCACACGCACCATCAAAGCATGCCCTTCACCAGGCTTAACCGCAAAACGTTGGGCTAACTGCTGGTTGACTTGAGCAAACACGGCACGTTCCAAGCCTGCTTCAGAATCCGCACTGAGGTCGCCTTGTTGATATTCATCACCGATCCACAGCTGCCACTGTGCCAGTAACTGCGCACCGTCTTGGGTTTGTTTAACCAACAACACAGAATCTGCGCTATAACGCTCAACGGATTCGCGAATCTGCTCAGTACGCGCTAACGCATCATGGCCAATCAGCATTTGATCGGCCAAATCGCCCAAGGGCATACGCACTGGCACACCATAATACTGCGCAGCCGCCGCTACTTTTTGCGCACTCGGTTGTCCATCGCTGACGAGGCGCTGGCCATTTAAATCATCAATCACCCACCAAGCCAGCACGACCGGGCGATTACTCCCCCACAGGGGCAACTGTGTTTCACGTAACGCAGACTGCACTGTTTGCGGATCAAAGTTCACCACCAGCGTATTGCCTTCATAGCCATAACGACTGATCAATGCTTGTGGATCTCGTTTAAAAGCCGCCAACTGTGCTGAGTCTGCCGCATTGGCTTGACCGGTTAAACGCTGCATCAAGGTAACAAATGCCTGCTGTAAACCTGCATCACGTACGTCAGTTTCCTGACTGGGCAGCTCTTCACGCACTTGGTACAAACCCACCACAGGTTTAGCGACAGCAGTAACGGCTATTAATGACGTAAGTATTGCAACAATGCCTAGAAAAAATCGCATTTTCACCCTCTCTAACAGTTAAACCCAGCCCAACAGTCTGTGAGCATACTTGACCTACACATGAATGGCTGCGCAGTGCATATAAAAAATTATACTATTATCCAGCAATACAGGTTAAATACGAACATGCTAAACACCACGTCGCGTCATAATAGAGCGTAACATTTGCCAGCGGTTCATCAATAAAGCTGCAAATATCATCGCGCAACCCAACCATTGCAGTAGCAGCAGTGTTTCACCAAACCACAGCGCAGCAAATAAGGTCACCCAGATCGGTTCAAGAATCAGCATTACTGCACCACTGGTTTGCGTGGTTAAACTTTGCGCATAAGTCTGCAACCAAAAACGCGCCGCGGTGCCGATTAAGGCGCTGGCAACCAACCAGCCCCACAGCACTGGCGTCCACTGCACAGTCAACACTACTGCCGACTCCAGTACAGCAGAGCCCACCAAGGCCACTAAACCTACAGCTGTGAGTGCGATGACCGTAAGCGCCAGCGGATCAACTGCCGACAACTGTGCGGCCGCGCGATGCTTGCCGGCCTGACGCACAGTAACAGTAGCGGCTCGGGTGTTTAAGGTGAAAAATACCGCCAGACCAAAGGCTGCAATCAGGTAATACAGCTGCCCCGCACTGACTTTAAAACCATGCGCCAGCGACAACAGTAACATCCCCAATACAGCAACCGGCAAGGCCCGCCAGGTGCTGCGCGGTACCGGTTCGGCAAAACTCACACGCGCGATCACCGGCACCAGCAAAACACCTAGACTGGTCAAAAACGCCCCTTCGCCCATGCTTGGACTGTGCGCTAAACCCAACACCCAAAACAGCATCGCAACGCCAAAGACGATACCTACGCGTGCGCTGCGTAATATATGTTCGCGGGTTAACGCTCGTAATTGTCGACTGCCAATACAGGCTAAAAACGCCGCTGCCAATAAAAAGCGCAGCCCCATAAACAACAGGGGCGGCATCAAGGCGATGGCTTCTTTAGAAAACATCCAGCTGATTGCGGCAATCAGCGTAACAACGATAAGCAAGACATCAGACAGTGTTGTTTGCTTCATCGTCGCTACTCTATGGAGTGGAAGGCTGAGCCTTTAAGTAAGACTAAGAACGGTGCGGCCGTGCTAAAAACTCATGGGATTGCATTTCTAGCAAGCGACTTAAAGTACGCTGAAACTCAAACTGCAAGCGATTACCCACATACAAATCTTTGAGCGGCACTTCGGCAGAAATAATCAATTTAATACTGCGATCGTAGAATTCATCCACCAAGTTGATAAAGCGACGCGCAATATCTTCATTACTGGTGCTCATCTGCTCAACATTGGACAAGATAATCGCACTATAAATTTTGCCAAGCTCGATATAGTCGTTTTGACTGCGCGGACCATCGCAGAGTGCCCGAAAATCAAACCAAGCCACATCATTACCGATTTTACGCGCAACAATGGTGCGATTTTCCACGGTGAGCGGCTCGTTCTCTAAGATTTTGCAATTTTCCAGCAACAGGCTACGAAAGCTCTTATCCAGCTCCAGCTCAACCGCATCACTCAATGGATAGTGATACAACTCAGCTTGCTCAAGGGCGCGCAAACGGTAATCAATTCCGCTATCCACGTTAACCACTTCAGTGTGCAGCTTTAATAAGGCAATCGCCGGCAGGAAGCGTGCGCGTTGTAGACCGTCTTTATATAAACCGTCTGGCACAATGTTTGATGTGGCAACTAAACTGACACCGTTTTTAAATAACTCTTCCAGCAAGCCGGCAAGAATCATCGCATCGGTGATATCAGAGACAAAAAACTCATCAAAACAAATCACCCGCGCTTCTTTAGCAAAACGCTGCGCGACAATCACTAATGGGTTTTTCTCACCGTCTAAGGTGCGTAACTCTTCGTGCACGCGCTTCATAAAGCGGTGAAAGTGCGTACGCATTTTTTGCTCAAAGGGTAACGCATCAAAAAAGGTATCAACCAAATAGGTTTTACCGCGCCCTACACCACCCCAGAAATACAAACCCTTAATTGGCTGCGCAGATTTTTTACCCAGCAGTCGGCCAAATAAACCGTTAGTGGGCGCATCGGCGACTAAATCATCATAGAGTCGCTGCAAATGACGCACGGCGTTTTCTTGAGCGGCATCACGGAAAAAATCAGGACGCTGTAAATCATTCTGGTAACGTTCGAGTGGTGTCATGGTGAGTGTCGACCCAGCAAATAAAACGGGGCAACACTTTAACCACGCTGCCTACAATTGGCAATCATTGCCTTGATATTTAAATAATCAGCCTGCGCGCCTTAATAACCAAAAGCCTAAAACAGCACAGATACCTGCGGGCAGCAGCACTGCGACGATGGGCGCAAAGCCAAACACTAAGCTGGCTGGCCCGAGTAGATCCTGCGCAATGCGAAACACAAAGCCTACTACCACCCCAGTAAATACGCGCTGCCCTAAAGTCACAGAGCGTAATGGGCCAAACACAAAGGAAATCGCTAAAATCACCAAAGCGGCCGTCACTAAAGGCTGTAAAACTTTGACCCAAAACGCCAGCCAATAGCGGTTGGCATTCAGGCCTTGTTCATTTAAGTAGTGTGCATATTGCCATAAGCCACTCATGGGTAAGCTGTCAGGCTCCATCACCACGGTATTGAGCAACTGTGGGCTGATTTCCACATCCCAACGCTCGGTTGCTGCTTGCGCAATACTGCTGCTGCGCGCTTGTAAATCGGTATAAACAACATCTTCAAGGTGCCAGTAGCCGTCTTGATACAAGCCCTGCTTAGCAAAGCTCGAGCGTAGTAAGCGCTGCTGATCATCAAATACATAACGCGTAATACCGACCAATTTACCACCCGGCTGTACCGCGTTAATGTGGATATACTCAGCGCCTTGACGGTGCCATAAACCATGTTTAGAACTTTGCGCTTTACCGACTGTTTGCGCCATCGAGCGATTGGCTTGAGCGATGCTCGACGTCCAAGGTGCTAAATACTCACCAATCAGTAAACCCAGCAGCATCAGCACCAGCATCGGCTTCATCACCGCCCATACAATCCGGCGAATGGACACACCAGCGGCACGAATAACGGTCAACTCACTGTTACTGGCTAAGGATCCTAAGCCGACTAAACAGCCAATCAGCGCCGCCATCGGTAACATATCGTAGAGCCGCCGTGGTGCCGTCAGCGCGACATAACCCGCCGCATCACTTAAGGTATAAGCCCCTTCAATATCATTGAGTTCGTCAATAAAAGCAAACAGCAGCGCCAAGCCAGTAATAATGCCCAGCACAGCCACAATGGCTAAAAAAACATGACTGCCAATATAGCGATCTAACCTACGCATGTTGCTTCTCCTTGCTGGCACGCCATTGGGCTATACGCAACTGCAAAGGCTGCCAAAACACCAGTAACAGACCAATCACTAAAAACAACCCATGCACAGGCCACAAACCCAATTCAATTGGCATTTTGCCTTTATCCAATGCACTGCGCGCTGCCACCAATAAAGCGAGGTACGACATATAGAGTAAAATCGCCGGCAGCAATTTTAAGAAGCGGCCTTGGCGTGGATTCACCCGCGCCAAAGGCACCGCTATAAAGGTGACGATCAACACCAAAATAGGAAAGGATAAACGCCACTGCAATTCAGAACGCATGCGCGGCTGGGTGCTGGCCATCAACTCACCCGTGCTCATGGTTTCACGATCACCCACGCGTATATCAACCGATGGTTTGGGTAAAAGCACGCCATAGGTATCGTAATGAATCACCCGATAATCGGCCTCACCCGGCGTACCGTCATAGCGATAGCCGTCATGTAAAATCAAATAGCGACTGCCGTCTTCTTGAATTTCTTGACGCCCGGTTTTCGCCACTAAAACCGTAATGCCTTCATCGGTATCATTGGGGCTGCGTACTTCGCGCTTTTCCGAAATAAAGACTTCACGCAGCTCATCACGACCAGCAGATAACTCTTGTGTATAAGTCACCCGTGTACCATCACGCATCGACTGAAAACGCCCAGGCACTAAAGTATCAAACTCAGTCAGCGCATCTTGTTCATTTAAAATCTGCGCAACATTTTGCATGCCTTGCGGGGTTAAGGAAAAACTTAACCAAGCACAGGCCACAGCAATCAGCAGTGCTGGCGTTAGCGTATAAGCCAGTAAGCGCTGCTCACTCATGCCCGTGGCGGTTAACACCGTCATTTCACTGTCTAAATACAGGCGGCCATAGGCGAGCAAAATGCCTAAGAACAAGCCTAAAGGTAAAATCAACTGTAAAAACCCAGGAATGCGATAGCCCATAATCAGCAATAACACGCCCGGATCAAGAATCCCTTGTGCAGCTTGCGCAAGGTATTTAATAAAGCGTCCACTCATAATAATGACCAACAACACAGCACTCACAGCGCTTGAGGTCAGCAATACTTCGCGGGAAAGGTAACGAAAAACTATCAAGTAAAGGCTCCATACTTGTCAAAGCCGCCCGTAGCGGCCCACACTAGTCGTACATATTATGGCAGTGTACACACCCACCGATGTAAACGATGGGTATTATCCTGCATCTATCTATTTTTGTCTTGAGGATCCTTGCGTATGGACTTTTTAGTTAATTCCAGTTCAGTTGACACTCTGAAAACCAGCCTATTAGTTGTGACTGTTAACGAGCAACTGCAACTCGATAGCCAAGGCCAACTCATTGACACTGCTTGCGCTGGCGCACTGAGTGCACATCTTAAATCAGGCGACATTCAAGGCAAACTCGGTCAAAGCCTGTTGTTGCACAACCTGCCCAGCCTCGCCGCGCAGCGCGTATTGCTTGTGGGTACGGGTAAGGATGAGCCTCTCTCTGACCGCAACGCACGCAAATTAGTCAGCGCCCTGTTAAGTATTTTTAAAAACATCGCTATTAAAGACGCAACACTGGCCTTTACTGACTTAACCCTTAAAGAGCGCGACGCCTATGGCAGCGCACGCCTGATCAGTGAATGCCTGATCGACGGTTTATATGTGTTTGATCAATTCAAAAGCGAAAAAGCGCCCGTTGTACAACTCGCCGAAATCACCTTCTCTTGCTCAGCCGAGCAACAGCCAGCGGTAGAAAAAGGCAGTAAAGAAGGTCAAGCGATTGCTCAAGGCATGGCGTTTGCGCGTGATCTAGGCAATATGCCACCCAATATCTGCCACCCACGCTACTTGGCGAAGCAGGCTCAGCATTTAGCCAAAGGTAATAAAAAGCTCGACGTTGAAGTCCTCGAAGAAAAAGAGCTGAAAGAGTTAGGTGCAGGCGCCCTGCTGGCTGTCGCTCAAGGCAGCGATCAGCCACCGCGTATGATTATTATGAATTACCAAGGTGCGAAGAAATCTGCGCAGCCTTACGTCCTGGTCGGCAAAGGCATCACCTTTGACAGTGGCGGTATCAGCCTGAAGCCGGGTGCTGGCATGGATGAAATGAAATACGACATGGGCGGCGCAGCCAGCGTGTTGGGCACGATGAAAACCCTACTGGAACTGGACCTGCCCATTAACGTGATTGGCGTGCTGACCTGTGCTGAAAACATGCCCAGCGGCGGTGCGACGCGCCCCGGCGATATCGTCACCACCATGAGCGGACAAACGGTGGAAATCCTCAACACCGACGCCGAAGGCCGCTTAGTCCTCTGCGATGCGTTGACGTATGTGAAACGCTTTAAACCGCAAGCTGTGGTCAACGTCGCGACGCTGACCGGTGCTTGTATCGTTGCCTTAGGCAGTAACACCAGCGGTTTAATGGGTAACAACCCTGAGTTGGTCAGCAGTCTATTGAGCGCGGGCAAACAGGCCAGCGATGTGGCTTGGGAATTACCCCTGTTTGATGATTACCAAGAACAACTCGACAGCCCTTTTGCTGACATCGCCAATATTGGCGGCCCTAAAGCAGGCACCATCACCGCTGGCTGTTTCTTGTCGCGCTTTACTAAAGACTACCCATGGGCGCACCTTGATATCGCGGGTACAGCTTGGATCAGTGGCGGTAAAGATAAAGGCGCAACCGGTCGTCCGGTACCTTTACTGAGCCAATACTTACTGGATCGCGTGCAGTGAAAGTAGAGTTTTACGTGTTACCGACCACCCAATCGGCGGACCGCTTAAATGCGGCCTGCCGCTTGGCACATAAAGCCTGGCGTGCAGGCTTTATGACTTTTATTCGCTGCAGCAATGCCGAGCAACAAGC
>CANRHT010000052.1 GCA_947630465.1 uncultured Pseudomonadaceae bacterium | reverse complement strand
AGGCGCACAGTGCCGCCCTTAGGGGCTTTGGGGTTGACCCAGTCAAAATGCTTAAAATTGGCTGGGTATTTGAGTGTTGCAAACTGCGCATAGCCGTGACTGGTCTCCACGCTGGCGGCAGCCATATGGGAGAGTAATAAGCCAACAAGCAACAACAATAGGCGCATAAGCAAACAGACATCCTTAATTAACCAGCACAACAGTCACAGCGCAGCATAGCAGCTTATGCCACTGAGTCAGCTCAGACTCAGGCACAGCGGCTCAGTTCACTTGATCGTCAGCAAATCATAAGCTTAACCGAGCGCTCAATGTTAAGGAAACGCTGAATAATTCTTCAGTGCTTCCTTAAAGATACAGGGATAAAGTCTGGCCGGGCTTGAGTGCGGTGTTGATTTTTGGATTCCAGTTTTTCAGCTGTTTTAGGCTGACTCTATGGCGCTTGGCAATGGCGTACAGCGAATCGCCTGAGCGCACTTGATACTTCGTCGCTTTGGAGCTTTTAGCCGCAATAGTTGCCGCTGCTGTAGCGCCTTGCAGGCTTAGGTTTTGTCCGACTTTTAACGCATTGGAGGACAGCTTATTCCATTGCTTAATCTGCGCGACTGAAACCTTATGCTGTGCGGCAATGGTCGACAAACTATCACCGCTACGCACGCTGTACACCTGTGTCGCGGGTTGCGCTGGAGCGTGCTGAGCTAAATTGCGCGTGGTGTCGCCGCGTCCTTTAGGAATATTGAGTACTTGGCCAATGCGCAAACTATTACTCGACATTTTGTTGATGTCTTTAATCAGCGCAATAGACACACCGTTACGGTTGGCGATGGTGGATAAGTTATCACCGCCGCGCACGGTATATTGTTGCCACTGCACCCACTCGGTTGGCTTGATCAGCGCCAATTTGGCTTTGAGCATTTGCGCATGCTCCATGGGCACCAATACATGCTTAGGGCCATCAAAAGTGATGCCTTGCTTGTAAGCTGGGTTGAGCAGGACTAAATCGTCAGCTTTAATTTTTGCCAGCTTGGCAAGACGGGAAATTTCCATCTGCTGCTTCAGCGGGATTTGGGTAAAATATTGCTCATTGGCAATGGGGCTGAGGGCAATGCCGTAAGCTTCAGGCGCATTGATCAGCTCGGATACGGCCAACAGCTTCGGCACATAAGCTTGAGTTTCCGCGGGTAGGTTTAAATTCCAGTAATCCGTGGGTAAACCCAGCGCGGTATTGCGTTTAATCGCACGGCCAACGGTGCCTTCGCCTGAGTTGTAGGCGGCTAATGCCAGCAGCCAGTCGCCATCAAACATTTTATGCAGGTATTCAAGGTAATCGAGCGCTGCTTGCGTGGAGGCCATGATATCGCGGCGGGCATCGTACCAGTGGGATTGTTTCAGCTTGAAGTGACGCCCGGTGGAAGGAATAAACTGCCATAAACCCGCGGCTTTAGCACTTGAATACGCCATGGGGTTATACGCACTTTCAATCATAGGTAACAGCGCCAGCTCCAGCGGCATATTGCGCGCTTCTAAGCTTTCGACGATGTAATACATGTAAGGACTGCTGCGCTCGGACATGATCTCGATGGATTTACCGCGACTGGCAAACCATAAACGCTGATGGTCAATGCGTGGGTTATTATCGAGGGCGTTTTGCAGTTGGTAACCTTGGCGAATGCGCTGCCAAATATCTTCATCAACTTGGGTGTCAACATCATTGACCCAGCTGGGGGTGTTTTCCAGTCCGAGGGTGAAGGCGTCGTTGCTGACTTTTTTACTCGCAGTAGGCTGGTTTATATCGCCGTCTGTGGTGTTAAACGATTGGCAACCTGCGCCAATAAGCACAATAGAAGCAACGGCGCTGAGAGAAATAACTCGACGGATAAAGCGAAAAATAGACGTTTTAGAGCGGTAAATATCAGGCATCTATACAGGTGCTTTTCAAAAAGTTTGCGCGATTTTAGGAAGGTAACTGCCTAGGGTCAAGCAACTTGCCCCTAGGCGGTCAATTAAAATGTATCTTTCCAAGACCGTAGCGCCGCAAAAACAGCATGACTTTCCGGCAATGGCACGCCTGCCTTACGCTCAGCCGCCTGTATCAGCGGCATAGAGTCGCAGCGCAGAAAAGGATTGGTACGCTGCTCTAAAGCGATAGTGCTGGGCAAAGTGATCTGTTGGCTATCACGCAACTCACGCACTTCATCTAAGCGCTGAGCAATATCAGCATTATTGGGTTCGACGGCTTGCGCAAAGCGTAAATTGCTCAGCGTGTATTCATGGGTGCAGTACACCAAGGTATCTTCTGGTAGCGCGGCAAGGCGTTGTAATGACGTATACATTTGCTCGGCTGTGCCTTCAAAAATACGGCCACAACCGCCCGCAAATAAAGTATCACCGCTGAGCAGCCAAGGTTGCGTTAGGCCTGTTGGGCAAAAATACACAACATGGCCTAATGTATGTCCGGGTACAGCAAAAACCTGTACGGTATGCCCCAATAGATCAATGCGGCTGCCTTCATCGACAGGTACGTCTAAGCTGGGAATTGATTCACGTGCTGGGCCTGTGACGCGAGCTTGAGTTGCCTCTTTTAATACAGTGACGCCGCCCACATGATCTTTATGGTGATGGGTGATTAAAATATCGCTCAAGTGCCACTGTGGATGCTCAGCTAACCAGGTTAAGACAGGCTGGGCATCACCTGGGTCCACCACAGCGCAGCGCTGACTGCTGGCCTGTTGAATCAGCCAAATATAGTTATCATTAAAAGCGGGTAGAGCAGTAAAAGTGAGCATAGCAATATCCTTAATCATGAATACAACGAGCCTAGCATAGTGCTCGCCTGTATTGAGTGATTGCAGTACAGCACACAGGTATCGGGATATGAAGTTACAACGTTTTTCAGGATTGTTAACTCGTGCGCGCAAGCCGTTAGCGCAGCCCTTGGCGCAATGGTTTTTAACGCCGAAAGGGCAGCAGCTTGAACGTATGGAGCGCAACTTATTAGCGCCACAGCTGCAGCGCCACTTTGGCAGCTTTATATTGTATTACAATCCGCCGGTAGCGATGACGCTGGCACCGAATATTCGCCAGCATGTGAGCTTAGGTGATCCTCAGCTTGATGTGGAGATGTATTGCGCCGAGCATAAGTGGCCGGTGAGTGCGGGTGCGGTTGATGCGGTGGTGTTGCAGCACGCGCTGGATTTTGCCATATCACCGCATGCCGTACTGCGTGAAGCGGCGCAGTGTGTGCGCCCCGGTGGACATTTGATTATCATTGCTGCACATGCGTGGAGTTTGTTTGGGATTTACCGCTACTTCACCCGCAGTGTATGGAAACATGCCCATTGTTTACCGCCGGCGCGCATTACCGATTGGTTGGGAGTGTTAGGTTTTAGTGTGGAAAAACGCAGTTTTGGCGCTTATCAGCCGCTGCTTGACTCACAAGCCTTACATCAGCGCTTTAATTGGCTGGAACGCTTCACGCGGGGCAAAAAAGCACCTTTGGGTGGTTGTTACATGCTGGTTGCCCGTAAAATGGTGCATGGTATGCATCCGCAAGTGCCTTCTTTGCAGCTGCAGATGCAAAAAATACGACCCCGTGTGGTCACTGCACAGACACCTCATCAAGAAACTTTAAAACATAGCGAAGAACATGACAGATAAAGTGGATATTTTTACTGACGGCGCCTGCAAAGGCAATCCAGGTCCTGGGGGCTGGGGCGCATTGTTGGTGTACAAAGGCAAAGAACTTGAATTGTGGGGTGGTGAACGCGATACCACCAATAACCGCATGGAGCTGACCGCAGCGATTCGTGGCTTAGCTGAGTTGAAAAAGCCCTGTAACGTGCGCTTAGTCACTGACTCTAAATATGTGATGCAAGGCATTCAAGAGTGGATGCCCAATTGGAAAAAACGTGGCTGGAAAACCGCCGCTAAACAGCCGGTTAAAAATGTGGATCTGTGGCAGCAACTCGATGCCCAAGTCATTCAGCACGACATTGAATGGCAATGGGTGAAAGGGCACGCAGGACATCCGGGCAATGAGCGCGCCGATGCGCTGGCCAATCGTGGCGTTGAGGAGTTATGAGCATGAGTGAGCCAGTGGTCTCTAACCGCAAAGTTGTGCTCGATACAGAAACCACCGGTATGCCGGTGACTGACGGGCACCGCATCATTGAAATTGGTTGTATTGAACTCGATGGCCGCCAACCCACCGGGCGTCACTACCATGTGTATTTACAGCCTGATCGCACCATCGATGAAGGCGCCATTGCGGTACACGGTATTACCGATGAATACTTAAAAGACAAGCCGCGCTTTAAAGATATTGCCGATGAGTTTTTTGAGTTTATCCAAGGTGCTGAGTTAGTTATCCATAACGCCCCCTTTGATATCGGTTTTATCAATAACGAGTACGCTTTGCTGGGGCAGTCTGAACGTGCGGACGTCACCGCGGGTCATTGCACGGTTTTAGACACCTTAGTGATGGCGCGTGAGCGTCATCCCGGCCAGCGTAACAACCTCGATGCCTTATGTAAGCGCTACGGTGTGGATAACTCCGGTCGTGATCTGCATGGCGCTTTGCTTGATGCGGAGATTTTGGCTGAAGTTTATTTAGCCATGACCGGCGGGCAGACCAACTTGTCGCTTGCTGGGGATGGTGGTGATGCCGGTGGTGGTTATATCAGTGTGTCGCCGATTCGGCGTATTGCTGCCGATCGTCCCGCGTTAAATATATTGCCAGCTAACGCGCAAGAGCTTGCCGCGCATGAGGCCTTTCTGCAACGCATCAAAAAAACCAGCGGCATTGAGTTGGCGTGGGATGATTAACTGCGCCGTGCGCTCAGTGTTGAAATGAGGACTCGCGGGTCAAAAAATGGGCTGATGCAGAGCCGCGCTAAAGGACTGATACCGATCATCGACATTTGTTTTGGGCTTGTTATAGTGTGCGCCGGATAAAAAAACACCACAGCTATAACAATAATTTGAACAAAAGGTGCAGTGATGACTGACTATCAGGCGTTTACAGTTGAGTTGATTGATAAAGTGGCTCATGTGCAAATCAATCGACCGGAAAAGATCAATGCAATGAATGCTGATTTTTGGTCAGAAATTCGTGATATTTTTGCTTGGATTGAAAACACCGATGAAGTACGTGTAGTGGTCTTGTCCGGCGCAGGCAAGCACTTTTCATCCGGTATTGATTTGATGCTGCTGGCGCAAATTGGTGCGCAGTTGGGTAAAGAGGTAGGTCGTAACGCCCGCACATTAAAACGCAAGATTCAAGAATTACAGTCCTCCTTTAGCGTGGTGGATCAGTGTTCTAAGCCTGTGTTGGCAGCGATTCAAGGCTATTGCTTAGGCGGTGCCATTGATTTAATCAGCGCCTGCGATATGCGTTACAGCACCACCGATGTTGAGTTTGCAATTAAAGAAGTGGATGTGGGAATGGCCGCTGACGTGGGTACTTTACAGCGTTTACCGCATATTATTGGCGATGGCATGATGCGCGAATTAGCCTACACCGGACGTAGTATCAACGGTGAAGAGGCGCAGCGCATTGGCTTGGTGAATCGTACTTATGCCGATTATGCTGCTTTAATGCGCGGCGTATTTGAAATTGCCCAGCAGATTGCTGCAAAATCACCGCTGGCAGTGCAGGGCAGTAAGGAAATGATCAGTTATATGCGCGATCACAGTGTGGCCGATGGTTTAAATTACATTGCCACCTGGAACGCTGCGATGCTGCAAGCGGAAGATTTACGGGTGGCGATGGCGGCACATATGAGCAAGCAAACACCCGAGTTTAAAGATTAGTTTAAGGGCTGAACAGTGCTATTGCTGCAGTGTTTGTTAAGTAGCGCATAGTCTAGAGAGATCAAGCGCCTCTTAGCGGCACAGCCTTGGTAACATAGGTTTATATTTTGAGACGAATGTGACTGTCACAGCACATAGAAAGCAAGTCACCGATGTGTGATATTTTGCGGCGTATTTTAGAACAGGATGCTAGGCATGGTTACTGGGGCAACATCACTTAGCATGGTTCGCGATGAACTCTTCGCCACCATGGCGGAAACGCAACACTACTTAGAGCAGTTTTTAGACGAGCGCGATAACGGCGCTTTATTGCAGCATGCGGTGACGAATCTGCAGCAAATTAAAGGCATCTTATCGCTGGTGGAGTTAACCGGTGCTGAGTTGTTGGCTGAAGAAGCACGCGTGCTGGCGATGGATATCCCGGCTGGTGCCACTGACGATTGCAATGATCAACTCACCGCCATCAACAATGCCTTACACGTGTTGCGCAGTTACCTTGAGCAGCTTGAGGCGCACTGGGTCGAAATGCCTGAGTTGCTGCTGCCGGCCATCAATAAGTTACGTGCAGCAGGGCAGCAAGCCCAGTTACCTGAGAGCTTCTTCTTTGCCGCGCGTGTTGATGTCTTGCGCCCCGCAGCGGCGGTGACCTTTGTCAGCAATCCTGAAAACCTCGCTCAGGCACGCCGTTTACGCCATATGTATCAGGTGGGCTTGTTGGCCTTGATTCGTGACGAAAACACCCAAGCCAGTTTGCGTCTGATGATGCGTGCTTTATTGCGTCTTGATCAACTCTTTACCGGTTTGCCGGCGAGCCATTTATATTGGGTGGCGGCGGGCGCTTTAGAATCCCAAGCCGACGCGCAACTGGTGGTGAAAAAAAGCCGCAAACAACTGTTTGCCCGTGTTGACCGCGAAATTAAACAGCAGTTTGATAACGCTCAATACACTGCACCGCGCGGCCTGATTAAAGATCTGCTGTACTTAATTGCCTTAGCCGATACACGTGGTGAACTCGCCGAGCAGGTGCGCAATTTAACCAACCTGCCCACACTACCCTTTACTGACTTGATGCTCGATGATGAGTATCAACGCTTGTCAGGTCCTGGGCAAAATGTGCTGCAGTCGTTGTCCGCTGCCATCAGTGAAGAATTGACCAGCGCCAAAGATATTCTAGATTTGATCGAGCGCGGTACTGCAGAGAATGACACTGTGGTGAATTTGCACAATATTTTAGCCAAGCTGGAAAAAACCCTTGCGATGGTGGGCTTAAATGGTGCGAGCAATGCCCTCAAACAGCACTTGCCTAAGGTCGAGAGCTGGCGTGACGTTACTGTGGTTGAAAGCGGTGCGCTCTTGGCTTTGGCCGATAGTTTGTTGTATATCGAAGGCCTGGTAGCAGGACTGCAACGTGGCGAGCGCCAAGCTAAACACTTAAACAATGAGCCCATTGATGAAAACGAAGCCTTTGCTAAGCACCAGCTGATAGAGGCTCGTATTGTGGTGAACGAAGAAGCGAAAAGCGGCTTAAGTCTAGCCAAGCGCGCTATCACCTCATTTCTTGAATCTGACGGCGATAAAATGCACCTCGCCAATGTACCCAGCAGCTTACAGTTGGTGCGCGGTGGATTGTGGTTCTTAGATCAGCATCGCGCTGCGCAACAAGTGGCAGATTGTGCGCACTTTATTCAAACGCAAATGCTTGAAGCCAGCACCATGCCCTCAGAACAAGTGCTGGATACCTTGGCGGATGCACTTACCAGCCTTGAGTATTATTTAGAAGGTGGCGTGCTGCTGCATGCTAAAGAAAACCGCAGCGTACTGGATCTCGCCGATGAGAGTTTACGCGCCCTTGGTGTGCAGGCTTAACGTATGACAACTGACGCCAATACGACTGAACCCGAGTACATCGACTTAGACGCAATCGATTTACATAGCATGCATTGGCAACAAGGGATGCCCAGCTTAGATGAGGCCGACGGCTGGGCGGTGGCGCATCACCGTTTGAGCTTTATCACTGACCAGCAGCGCATGCTGTTTCCACGGCACTGGCTGCGTGAGCAGTTGGCCGGGCAGATTATTGCTGAGCAGGGCATTGGTCATTTAAACGGTAAAGCGGTGTTCGTCTTTGAGCTGGCGCAGCGTATTGAATTGGCCGATTTGCACTGGCAAAGCCTGCGCGACTTTATGCTCAGCGGGCATTTGCCCATGTTTCGCTTGTTGGCTTTTGCCAGTCAAATTGGCACTTGGGCACGCGAACATCGCTTTTGTGGCAGCTGTGGTCAAGCCATGCAGCAAGCGCCGGGGCATCGCATGATGCAATGCGAGCCGTGCCGCATGCAGCAGTACCCGCGTCTTTCGCCGAGCATGATTGTTGTCGTCAGCCGTGGTGATGAGCTGTTATTAGCGCGATCGCCACGTTTCGTTGAAGGCATGTACAGTGCTTTAGCCGGTTATGTTGAGCCCAATGAAACCGTTGAGCACTGCGTAGAGCGTGAAGTACGTGAAGAAGTCAGCGTCGAGATTAAAAATATCCGCTATATCACCAGTCAAAACTGGCCCTTTCCGCACTCACTGATGCTGGGCTATCACGCTGAATACTGCAGCGGTGAGATTGTGCCGCAGCCTGACGAAATCGAAGACGCACAGTGGTTCAATATTCATCATTTGCCACCACTACCGGCCAAGCATTCCATTGCGCGCTATTTAATCGATTTATATGTGGCGCAGCGCTTAGGCTTGCCCGAACCAGTGCTGCCAAGCTAGGCGCGCCGCCAGCGCCATCACCACCAAGATAAATATCGGACGAATTAAACGGTTGCCACCCCCAATCGCAACCCGCGAACCCACGACCGCGCCCAACATCAAGGCCGCACCCATACCGATACCCAGTGCCCACGCCACATTGCCACTGATGATAAACATCGACAGTGCCGCGCCATTGCTAACAAAATTCATCGAGCGCGCCACACCACTGGCACGCAGTAAATCCAGCGGGTAGAGCAATAAGGTACTGACCGTCCAAAACGCGCCTGTACCCGGTCCAGCCACACCATCATAAAAGCCCAGCGTTAAGCCTTGCGGCCATTGACGGGTGGTTTTGATCACGGGTGAGCTGTTCTCACTGACATGCGGCGTGCGGCCAAATAATAAGTACAGTGCGCAGGCAAACACCACCACTGGCAGCATTTGATTGAGCCACTCAGCCGGTAGTTGTTGCGCTAGCAGTGCACCTAAAATCGCACCAATGCCCGTGGCGATTAAACCGTTGCGCCATTGTTGTGGATTAAATAGCCCTTTGCGATAAAATGCCAAACTCGCCGTAGCAGAACCAAAAGTGGCGCAGAGTTTATTGGTCCCCAGCACCAGGTGCGGCGGTAAACCGGCCATCAGCAGGGCAGGGATGGTCAAAAGACCGCCGCCGCCAGCAATGGCATCAATAAAGCCCGCAACAAAAGCCACCGCAATTAAAATCAGTAAAATATGCGGATCAGTAACAAGATTGAGTGACAGAGACATAAAAAACCTTAAGCTGTGGACTGCAACACAGAACAGAGTTTGGAATAATGTGGCTAAGCCGCGCATAATGCCAGCTCAATCACCTTAGAAGGAAACCTTACATGCAATTTATTGGGCTTGGCATTGGCTTGGCTATCTTAGCGCTGGTTGTATTGTTTTTTGCTGCCCGTATTTTGCTTGGCCAAGATTGGCTGATGGGTTGGTTACGCGGCATGGCAGGACTGGGTTTACTGTGTATTGCCGTGCTGGGTGGCTTAGTCGCTTACGATATCAGCACTTATCAAGCAATCCCAAGTGATAAACCTTTATTAACCTTGAGTGCCACTCAAGAAGCACCACAACGCTATCGAATTACCGTACTGGAAGGCTCGCAAGAACGCAGCTTTGTACTCGATGGTGACCTGTGGCAGCTCGATGCGCGCCAGCTTAAATGGAAAGGCTTAGCCCATCTGATAGGTTTGGAAAATGGTTACCGCTTAGAAACACTCAACGGCCGCTTTTTCGCCATTGAACAACAAGAGCTGGCACAGTTTACCGAAGTGGCATTGGCGAAAAGCCTGTACGGCATTGATTTTTGGCAAGCCCTACGCCGTTATAAAAAAGACTTATTTATCGTGGATGCTAACGCCTTACGCGTGAACTACTTACCGATTGCCAATGGCGCGGTGTATAGCATTAGCCTCGCCCCCACAGGTTTGCTGGCAACACCGGTCAATAGCGCCGCGCAACAGGCGTTGCAGGATTGGCAGTGATGAGACATGCCTTAAAGGCAGAACGCTTAGTTCGTTAAACAAGTAAAACTTAAAGCTGCTTATTGTATAAGCAACTTTAAGTTATTCATTTTATAAGTATGAGCTACTTATAAATCTCTGGCTCTACCACCAATTGTTGCTGCAAAGCTGGCGACAAATGCGCCTAACAGTAGAGAAGCGAAGGCCCATAGAGCGACAATAGCAGCGGCCTTGCGTGCTGCGTCTGCGGCTTCTCGGGCTTGCGTTTCCAGAGTATCAACAGCTTGCATAGCATCATCTGTTACTTGCTGTAAACGTGCTCTGGCTTCAGCTTCGTTGATCTGTGCACGCTGGGCGATAATACCAATTAAGTGATCTTTATCGTCAGACGATAATTCGCCACGAACTATACTGCGAGTCAAAATAGTAGACACTTCTTGACGATTAATCTTCTGATCATCGATGACGTTTAAGTTTTTAGATCGCAGCAAAGTATCAGTGTAATAATCTACAGAGAAAGTCTCATCACTCTTAACAACAGCAGCGCTGACCACGCCAGCACCGGATCCAACTAATGTTGCACCAGCCTGAGTCGTACCCGAAACAATTGAAGCGGCAATGGAAGTGAGTAAGACAAAACCCACTATAGAACTCAGCGCCTAAACCATAAAACCATGCGCTGTATCTCTGAAGTAAATCTCATCTCTTTGTACATCAGTCCACTTTGTGCGTAAGCGGCCTGTGACATACCCAGAAATACCGTAAGCGATAATCTGCGTCACGAGCAGCCACACAGTTGTGCCAATGGCAATGCTTGTGCCTGATGCGCCGTCATTATGCCAAGGTGATACAGCGAGAAAACTAAGTTCAAAACTGTTATGCCGCTAGCCCTAAAGGCTGGAGCGTCAATAGAAACGAGTTTTTTGCGGTCAGAAATAGTGGAGATGATTGAAAGTCTCCTTAGGAGGGGGGTTCTGGCAAGCTGATTTTGAGAGCAGGACACTGGTCTTAGCTTGGTCTTAATCTGGTCGCAAAGCACAAAATCAGCTTGTGCAACCAAACTAGAAAGATATCAAAATGGTCCGCCCTGCAGGAGTTGAACCTGCGGCCTACTCCTTAGGAGGGAGTCGCTCTATCCAACTGAGCT
>CANRHT010000051.1 GCA_947630465.1 uncultured Pseudomonadaceae bacterium | reverse complement strand
CTTTATCACCGGTGCATGCGCCGGCGTGATCACTTGGTCGATCGGTATGCTGCTACCGGTTTTTACTGATATTCAAGAATTTTATCTGCCGCTGCTCAATTACACCTATGTACTGGACGACAGTAACTGGCATTTCTCTGCCATTGCGGCATTGGGCGTCAATACGGCTTTATTTGTTTTAGTGTCACTGCTGACCCGTACCAGTCAGGAAGAAGAACGTGCTGCGCAAGCCTGCGTGATCAACCATGTGC
Source organism: uncultured Pseudomonadaceae bacterium (assembly GCA_947630465.1). Lineage (GTDB taxonomy): Bacteria > Pseudomonadota > Gammaproteobacteria > Pseudomonadales > Pseudomonadaceae > Denitrificimonas. The sequence continues at coordinate 11,046 of CANRHT010000051.1, read as the reverse complement.
AGCGTACTGAACGCCGCGAACTGGTGGCGCGTTCACCACAAGAATTTGCCATCGAACTGGCTAAGCCTTTAGGTGCGATGACCGCACAGCGTGAAGTGGATCAAGCGCTCAAGGATTTACAACTGCCCTTCGATGAAAGCCGCACCTTTGCCTTGCGCCGTCTGCGTGATCGCATTGAAGCGAACCTCTCCGGCTTAATGGGGCCCAGTATTGCGCAAGATTTAGTCGGTAATTTTTTACCCTATAAAGATGACAATGAAACCTACGTCAGTGAAGACATTCATTTTATTGAAAGCCGCTTAGAAGACTATCAATCACGCTTAACCGGCTTGGCCGCCGAACTTGATACTTTACGCCGTTACCACCGACAAACCCTACAAGACTTGCCGATGGGCGTGTGTTCATTGGCTAAAGACCATGAGATTTTGATGTGGAACCATGCCTTGGAGGACCTCACGGGCATTACCGCATCGCGGGTGGTGGGTTCGCGTCTTGAGCACATTGACTCGCCTTGGCGTGAACTGCTGCTGGACTTTACTCAAGGGGCAAACGCACACATCTACAAACACGCCTTACAAGGCCCTTATCAGGCACGTTGGTTAAACTTACACAAAGCGGCGATTGAAGAAGGCAATAGCGGCTTAGTGGTATTGATTGAAGATGCCACACAAACCCGCTTACTCGAAGACAAGCTGGTGCATTCTGAGCGCTTAGCTTCCATTGGTCGTTTAGCGGCAGGCGTTGCCCATGAAATAGGCAATCCTATTACGGGGATTGCCTGTCTGGCGCAAAACTTGCGCTATGAGCGCGATGATGATGCTGAAATCACTGAGATCAGTAGCCAAATCGTTGAGCAAACCAAGCGAGTGACGCGCATTGTGCAATCTTTGATGAACTTTTCCCATTCTGGGCAAAACCAAGACGATCATCACGAGCCGATTCGTTTGTTTGACAGTGCTGATGAGGCCATCCATTTATTGAATCTGAACAAAATGGAGAAGAGCGTACATTTCTTTAATCTATGCAACACAGAACACTGGATTCAAGGTGATACACAACGTATCGCCCAAGTTTTAATCAACCTGCTGTCCAATGCGCGCGATGCCAGCGAAGCGTCGGGGCATATTTTTATCCGTACAACCGCCAACCATTCTACTGTAGAGTTGTTAATTGAGGATCAGGGCAGCGGCATCAGTGCAGACGGCTTAGAGCAGTTGTTTGAGCCATTTTTCACCACCAAAGATCCCGGTAAAGGTACCGGTCTTGGCTTGGCATTAGTGCACTCGATTATTGAAGAACATTATGGCGAGATTCAGGTTGATAGCCCCTGCGATATTGATCTGCAGCGAGGCACCCGTTTCCGTATCAGCTTACCCCGCTATATCCCATCCTCCAGCCCAGAACCATCAGCACGGCTATGAGTGACTCTGTCATCACCCCGCGCTGCTTTCTGTTTGTATAGAGAGAATGTTAATGCACAGTATTTTAATTGTTGAAGATGAGCCAATTATTCGCTCAGCCCTGCGTCGTTTACTTGAGCGCAACAGCTATCAAGTCAGCGAAGCCGGTTCCGTGCAGGAGGCACAAGAGCAACACAACCTAAACAGCTTTGATCTGATTATCAGCGACTTGCGCTTACCCGGCGCACCCGGCACCGAAATGATTAAACTCGCCGACCCACGGCCTGTATTGATCATGACCAGCTATGCCAGCTTGCGCTCAGCTGTAGACTCGATGCGCCTGGGTGCCATTGATTATATTGCCAAGCCCTTTGATCACGATGAAATGCTGCAAACAGTAGCGCGCATTATTGCCGAACACGAGCAAGCCACACCTGATGCCGATGAGCAGCCCACGCCAACTGAGGCCACTGCTCTGTGTGTCGATAATTCAGATATCGGCATTATTGGTAGCAGCCCTGCCATGCAAGCGCTCTACAGTGATATTCGCAAAGTAGCGCCCACCGACTCCAACGTGCTGATTCAAGGTGAATCAGGTACAGGTAAAGAGCTGGTGGCGCGCGCGCTGCATAACTTATCGAAACGTGCAAAAGCGCCGATGATTTCTGTTAACTGCGCAGCCATTCCTGAAACGCTGATTGAGTCCGAGCTTTTTGGGCATGAAAAAGGCGCTTTCACCGGAGCTGTTTCGGCGCGTACCGGTTTAGTTGAAGCGGCTGACGGTGGCACCTTATTTTTAGATGAAATTGGTGAGCTGCCCTTAGAAGCGCAAGCGCGTTTATTACGCGTACTGCAGGAAGGTGAAATCCGCCGTGTCGGTTCAGTGCAATCACAAAAAGTTGATGTGCGCTTAGTTGCTGCCACCCACCGTGATTTAAAAAGCCTATCCAAAACCGGCGGTTTCCGTGAAGACTTGTATTACCGCTTGCACGTGATTGCCCTGCACTTACCCGCACTGCGCGATCGTGGTCATGATGTGGTGGAAATTGCTGATATTTTATTAGCCCGCCAATGTGAGCGCATGCATAAAGAGCCTATGACCTTTAGTGCGCAGGCGCGGCAGGCTTTGCAAGTCCATAGCTGGCCCGGTAATGTGCGCGAATTAGAAAATGCGCTGGAACGTGCCGTTATCTTATGTGAAGGCAATCAAGTCACTCCAGAACTGATGGGCCTTGATATTGATTTGAGTGCCGTACCCAGCAGTCCAGCCGCCGCTGACAACCCAGTGAGTACCACTGCAGAGGCCGCACCTTCAGCGGCAGCTGAACCGGAATTGGCCGGTAGCGACTTATCTCTTGAAGATTACTTCCAGCATGTGGTGCTGGAAAATCAAGATCAAATGACCGAAACCGACTTGGCGCGCAAGCTGGGCATCAGCCGTAAATGTTTGTGGGAGCGCCGCCAACGTTTTGGCATACCGCGTCGTAAAGCATCGGATACATGATTTTTATAGCCATTGACTAGAGAGCGCTTATGAACCGCATTCTGCAAGATTTATCCATTATGCTGCGCGCTAACTTATGGTTGGTGCCGGTACTCGCGGCGCTGGTGGCGGCGCTGTTTTACTTTGTCGCACCGCCGCCACCGATGTACGCTACCATGAGTACAGGTAGCGCTGGCGGTGGCTATGCACATTTTGCAGAAAAACTGCGTGTGGAGCTGGCTAAAGAAGGTTTTGAGCTGGAGTTAATCAGCAGCCGCGGCTCACGCGAAAACACCGAACGCTTACTTGATAAAAACAGTGGCGTACAACTGGCGCTCATGCAAAGCGGGCAAGAATTAGAACTCAATGCACAACAGCGCAGTAAGCTGATTAACTTAGGCGCCGTCTATCAAGAACCGCTCTGGCTGTTTGCACGCAAAGGCATCAGTATTCAATCGCTCAATGATTTAATCCGCCTACGTACGGCGGTGGGTACAGCCAATGGCGGCACCCGCATGATGATTGACCCCATGCTGAGCGCCAACCACATCGACCCCAACAGACTGCCTGAGGATTGGCAGCAGTACAGTGGCAAGAAAGCCTTAACGGCATTACTTGATGAGCAACTCGATGCGGCATTTTTTCTAGGTCCAGCAGAAAGCAACTTAGTGCAACAAGCCGCAAGCCATCCAGAACTGCAACTGGTGGGCTTTAATCAAGCCGCAGCCTATCGCGCGCGTTTACCCTTTATTACGCAAGTGGAAGTCGGTCCTGGTTTGCTGAATCTTGCCACCAATCAACCACCACGCACTGTCACCACCATTGGTCCCGTAGCGATGCTGATGGCCAATGAGTCCTTTCATCCAGCACTCACGGCGCTTATTCTGGCTGCTGCGCAAGAGGTGATGAAGCAAGGCTCTTTAATTGATGCCCCCGACAGTTGGCCACAAAATCTCACCCATGACTTTGCCGTATTGACCGAAGCGGAATACTTTCACAATAAAGGCTTGCCGCTGTTGCAGCGCTATTTGCCGTTTAGAATCGCCTCACTGGCCGACCGCTATATTATTTTAGTGATCCCGTTGCTGGTGTTGTTATTCCCCTTATTTAAAGTGGCGGGGCCGGTGTACCGCTGGCGTATTCGTGCGCGTATTTACCGCTGGTATAAATACTTGCGTGATGTTGATAAACAATTGACCAACGACACCTTACCGCAACACTTGGATGCTGAAATCACGCGTTTAACCGCGCTACAAGATGAGTTGGCTAAAGTTGAAGTGCCATTGTCTTATACCAACGAGCTGTATGAGCTGCACTTACACGTGCGTTACGTTTTACAGCGCTTGGACAATCTCAAACAACAGCGCGCCATTGCTGACGCCAAGCCCAGCAGCTAACCATTGAGCCTTGCGCTTATCACTCGCTGTGTTCATGCACGGCGAGTGCCTCTCTATTCTTTAGTAAATCAGGTTGATTATTCATGCCTTTACATCAGTGTATTGTTCATTTTATTGATAAAAAACCCGATGACAGCCCTGCTGTTGTTCAGACCCGTGCCGCATGCTTAGCGCACAGCAGCGCTTTAGAGCATGTGTTAGCCGATATCAATGACAGCTATAACAGCAAGCCCACTAAAGCGTGGGGTTTCTTTCAAGCCGATACAGCAGCGGCGCCCTTGCAAACATGGCTGGCCGATTATTTGGCGCAAACGATTGATTTCCACCAGTTCAGCCTGCACGCCATGGAGCATTTTAAACAGCAGATTGATGAGGCCAATATAATGGTCAGCGGCCATGTGCTATTGGCGCATTATCAGCAAGGTATGACCGAGTACCTGACCATAGCCGTACTGCAACACAGTGAAGGCATGGTGATCACACCAGAACTGGAGGTTAATGCCGCGCGCCATCTCGATCTCGGACAAATGCACTTAGCCACACGCATCAACCTCTCTGAATGGCAAAATAACAGCCAATCCAAGCAATATATTTCTTACCTTAAAGGTAAAAACGGCAAAAAAGTCATTGATGGCTTCTGCAGCTTTTTAGGCTGTGAAGAAGGTGTGGATGGGCCTGGAGAAACGCGCACATTATTAAAAGCCTTCAGCGACTTTGTTGAAAGCGAAGATTTACCCGAAGAACAAGCACGGGAAAAAACCAATAACTTAATCTCCTATGCCAACGGCCAGTCACGGCGCGGTGAAGTGGTCAGTATTGAAGGCTTATCCGAAGCACTCGATGAAGACAACCCACAAGCGTTTTATAACCATATCCGCAACAAAGATTACGGTTTATCGCCCGAAATTCCTGCAGATAAACGCACCTTAAACGCTTTTCATCGTTTTACCGGGCGCGCTGAGGGTATTTCCATCAGCTTTGAATCGCATCTTTTAGGGTCTAAAGTCGAATATGATGAGTCACGCGATATGTTGATTATTCGTCAACTGCCTACGCAGCTGAAAGATCAACTTAAACGCAATAAGGACTGATATGCGCCTCACTGATCAAGTGCTCTCGCAATGCCTATATGACCCCAACACAGGTCTTGAAGTCGACCCTGCTCGTGATTTTGGCTTGAGTAAACGCAAAGCCAATAGCCGTTTAAAGGAATTGCGCAAAGCACTTGATACAGAACAACAGCTGCTCTGGGCCAACAGCGGCCCAGCCATTTTAATCTGGTTACAAGGCCCTGATTGTTCAGGCAAAGATGGTGCCATTCGCAACAGTCTGCGTGGCTTAAACCCGCAAGGGATTCGTATCCACGATTTTAAAAAGCCCAGCGCCGCTGAGTCTAAGCTGCACTTTTTAGAGCGCTACCGCAAACAAGTTCCCACCCCCGGTCGCATTACCGTATTTAACCGTACACCCTATGAAGGCTTAGTCAGTGATTTTGCGGATGGCTATATTGACAGCTTAGAAGCCGCTTCGCGTTTGCAGCAACTCATGGATTTTGAAGTCGAGTTGGCGCGCAACAATATCCATTTGATTAAAATTTATCTGCATATTTCCCATGACGAGCAGAAAAAACGCTTAATTCAACGTTTTCTTGATAGCGAAAAACATTGGAAAATCTCTGCAGCCGACTTATCCGGCTATAAAAACTTTGTCGCCACGCAAAACAACTGGCAGCAAGCGTTCTCACAAAGCAGTCCAGCCAGTAGCCCGTGGTACGTTCTGCCAGCCAACAGCAAGCCTGTGCGTAATTTATTGGTCTGCAGCCTAATAGCTCAACAGCTCGAAGCGATGAATTTGCAATGGCCGCAACCTGAATTACCTTTTGCTATTGAAGACCTTGATGAATAATGCCGCTCCCTGCAGCGCTCTTCCTCAACGCTGCAAGCCACAATTTCATCCTCGCTCAACCCGCTCATAACGCACTGAATGTGTGCGCCAGCCAAGACAACAGCCAGTACTGAATAGAGTGATATACGCGACCAAAGCATGATGGCGTTTTGTCCCCTCGCATGACGCAATACAGCATCGCTATTGAACAAAAAAACCATAACTATAAATATTTTTTTTGTGCACCAATAAGGTCCCAACCAACATGCCTTTTTATAAGAAAATCGCTCTTGCTCTACAACTCAGCAGCCTGACGGCAATCGTTTTACTCTGGTGGTTCAACGCCCCCATTTGGGCCAGTGCTGTTCTGCTGCTGCCGATTATTGTGCTGCCTCTGCTCAAGCCCACTGAACAAGCGAGTATCACGCCGCACAACAATGAACAAACCACAGAATTGGCACGGCATCTGTCCCATGCCACCACGGCCAGCGCGTTGACGGCAGCCGGTGTCAGCCATGCAGCACAGCACCTGCAGCAAAAACTTATTTCATTGGTGAATTCTGCGCAGCGTATTGAAAGCAGCGCTGGGCAAATGATCAGCACCGAAGAAGCCACCGCACAACTCAGCGAACAAAGCCTAACCGCCGCCAGCACCGTGCGCAGTAACAGCCAGCATGGACAAAGCGGTCTCGAGCAAGCCACCTTAAGCATGCAAGCTCTGTCACAGCAGGCCAATAACAGCCGTGATCTGATTGATAGCTTGAATCAGCGCAGCCGTGACATTCAGCAAGTGGCCAGCGTGATCAAAGCCATTGCCAGCCAAACCAATTTATTAGCGCTCAATGCGGCCATTGAAGCAGCACGTGCCGGTCAATACGGGCGTGGCTTTGCCGTGGTTGCCGATGAAGTACGCGGCCTCGCCAGTCGTACCGCCGCCGCCACTGAAGAAGTCGACAGCATGCTGCAAGATATTCAGCAGCACACCAGTGACGTTGCCGCGCAACAGCATAAACTGATTGCCGACCTCAATAGCAGCGTTAATTTGGTTGAAAATGCCAGTGAACAGCTGATCAATATCACGGAACTGGCCAGCAATGTAGAACAGCAAGTGGCCAATATCGCCAGTGGCACACAAAACAATCGCCTGCAATTGGATGAGTTGTTTAAAGAGGTCGCGCAAATTCGCCAAGACTTATCCGCCAGCGATGAACAAACCCAGCAATTGAGCCAATCAGCCGTCTTGCTGCAAGGGCAAACCGAGGGCATCAGTGAAAAACTCTCTGAAGTGAGCTTATCCAATTACCATCAGCATATTTACGAACAAGCCAAAGCTGCCGCTGAACAGATCAGTACACAGTTTGAGCAGGATATTGCCCAAGGACGCATCTCGGAGACAGCACTGTTTGATCGACGTTACAAAGAAGTGCCCAACAGCAACCCGAAAAAATACACCACCGCCTTTGATAGCTATACCGACAAGGTGCTAGGTACTATTCAAGAACCCATCTTGCAGAACAACAACAATGCGGTCTTTGCTATTACCAGTACTCAGCAGGGCTATATCCCCACGCATAATTTGGTCTACAGCAAACCCTTGACCGGTGACTACGAGCAGGATTACCTGCATAACCGCACCAAGCGTATTTTCAATGACAAGGTGGGTGCGCGCTGTGGTAACCATCAGCAACCGCTATTGTTACAAACCTATATCCGTGAAACCGGTGAGCATATGCATGATATTTCTGTCCCCATTTATGTGCATGGTAAACACTGGGGCGGCTTTAGAATCGGCTATCACCCAGAAAAGGCTACAGCGCAACGCTAAGCACAAAAACAGGCGTTCACTGACACAACTTCACCCTGTTATTGAACCTCTTGTTAAGCGCTACGTTGACTGTGGTTATCAGCATGCGCTTGCAATTGATACAGCCAAGCAAAACCCTGCTCCCAGCGCTGATGGCCGGACTGCACATTAATGTGCCCGGCATTGGGCAGAATAACCGCCCCACTGCCCCAAGCTTGCGCAAACGCTCGCGCTCGTTGTGCGGTTGCCGCATGGTCATTGCTGGAGCCAATTAATAGGCTGGCAAATGGCAGGTTTGAGCTTGGCAGCGGAGCAAAATTGCGCAAAGGTGCTGGACAATCCCTACGCTCAACATCCGCAGGTGCCACCAACAAAGCACCGCGCACGCGACTCAGTAACGCCGCAGACGCTTGCGCCGCCCAGTGCGCGACTGTGACGCAACCTAAGCTGTGGGCGATCAGCATCACTGGCCTTGGATCCGCTGCAATCTGCTGTTCTAATTGCTCCACCCAAGCCTTGCGCTCGGGTAGCGCCCAATCACTTTGTTCAACGCGCGTGCAGTTTGCTAGCACCTGCTGCCAATGGGTCTGCCAATGCTCAGCCGGCGAGCCGTGCCAGCCCGGCACAATTAAATAACGTACATCAGTGGTCTGGCGCATCCAGGCTCTCCTTATCAGCTTGCTGAGGCTGCCCCACTATGAATGCACGGCAGCTGAGCATATATCAATCAGGCGTAACATCTCATCGCAGTCATGATTCAGTGGCGACCACTATGGCGTAGCATCAATCAAACACAAAAGAATATAAAACTATCTATTTATAACAATAAAGAATATCAAAGCAGCTAGCCGTAAATAACAAAATAGAATAAGCAGATGTTAAAATAGTATTTTAAAGAATAAGAGCGAACGACTATGATGTGCTCCCTAACGCCGACAAGTCAGGCGTACAGGCACCACCTACCACAAGGCAAGTCATCATGTCACGACGCACCTCTCCAGTCATTCCAGGCTTCGGTCTTACTCTAGGCTACACCTTGGTGTACCTCAGCTTGGTGATTTTTTTACCTTTGGCCGGCATGTTTATCTATGCGGCGCAACTGACCTGGTCTGAGTTTTACACCATTGTCAGCGCCCCGCGCGTGATCGCTGCTTTAAAGCTGAGCTTTGGTACGGCTTTTATCGCTGCCATTCTCAATGGTGTGATCGGCACTTTATTCGCTTGGGTGTTGGTGCGTTACCGTTTCCCCGGGCGCAAAGTGATTGACGCGATGATTGACCTGCCTTTTGCTTTACCCACCGCTGTGGCCGGTATTGCCTTGACTGCTTTGTATGCACCCAATGGTTTTGTGGGTCGTTTTGCGGCGGACTTAGGCATCAGTATTGCATATACGCCGTTTGGTATCACCTTGGCACTGACCTTTGTCACTTTGCCGTTTGTCGTGCGCACCATTCAACCGGTGTTGGCCGACATCCCCCGTGAACTGGAAGAAGCTGCGACCTGCCTTGGTGCGCGCCCACTGCAAGTGTTTCGCTATGTGTTGCTACCCGCTTTATTACCCGCTTGGTTAACAGGTTTTGCTTTAGCCTTTGCCCGCGGCGTCGGTGAGTACGGTTCAGTGATTTTCATCGCCGGCAATATGCCCGGTAAAACAGAAATTTTGCCGTTACTGATCATGGTGAAGCTCGATCAATACGACTATGTCGGTGCCACAGCCATTGGCGTGATGATGCTGCTGGTGTCTTTTGTGTTGCTGCTGCTGATCAATCTTCTTCAACGCTACGTTGCTAAAGGCTAAGGAATACCGATGTCGACTTCTTCACAGCATAATTCACGCAATGCATCCAGTTGGGCACGCTTAGCGTTAATCATTGCCGCTTGGGCAACTTTTGTTATCTTTTTAGTATTGCCACTGACCATAGTACTGCTCGAAGCCTTAAAAATGGGTGTCGGCCACTTTTTCGACTCCATGCTTGAGCCTGACGCGATTTCAGCCCTCAAGCTCACTTTGTTAGCGGTTGGTATTTCGGTACCGCTGAACTTGGTGTTTGGCGTGGCTGCCGCTTGGTGCGTGAGTAAGCATGATTTTTATGGCAAAAGCGTGTTAATTACTTTAATTGATCTGCCCTTTTCGGTCTCACCGATCATTGCCGGTTTAGTCTATGTGTTGCTGTTTGGCGCGCAGGGCTTCTTTGGCGAATGGCTGATTGAACATGACATTCAAATCATCTTTGCGGTACCGGGTATCGTCTTAGCCACCTTGTTTGTCACCGTGCCTTTTGTCGCACGCGAGCTGATTCCATTAATGCAGCAACAAGGCACTCAAGAAGAAGAAGCGGCGCGTTTACTCGGTGCCAGCGGCTGGCAGATGTTTTGGCATGTCACCGTGCCCAATATCAAATGGGGTTTGATGTACGGCGTGGTGCTCTGTACTGCGCGGGCGATGGGTGAATTTGGTGCGGTGTCGGTGGTCTCTGGGCATATCCGTGGTTTTACCAACACCCTGCCCCTGCATGTCGAAATCCTTTACAACGAATACAACCACGTTGCGGCCTTTAGTGTTGCCAGCCTGCTATTAATTTTGGCGTTGATTATGTTGCTGCTCAAGCAGTGGAGCGAATCGCGGATCAACCGTCAGCTAAACAATGGAGACGAATAAGTCATGAGTATTGAAGTCCGCCAAGTTCATAAGCAGTTCGGTAACTTTACTGCGTTAAACAACATTAATTTAGACATCAAAGCTGGCGAACTGGTGGCCTTACTCGGCCCATCCGGCTGTGGTAAAACCACCCTACTGCGCATTATTGCCGGTTTAGAAACGCCGGATACCGGCAGTATTCTATTTAACGGTGATGATGTTTCACGCCGCGATGTACGCAAGCGTAATGTCGGTTTTGTGTTTCAGCATTACGCCTTGTTTCGTCACATGACGGTGTTTGATAACGTGGCTTTCGGTCTGCGGATGAAATCACGCCGTGAGCGCCCAAGCGAAGCAGTGATTGCTGAAAAAGTCCAAGAGTTGCTGCGCATGGTGCAACTGGATTGGCTCTCCGACCGTTACCCTGAGCAGCTCTCAGG
>CANRHT010000050.1 GCA_947630465.1 uncultured Pseudomonadaceae bacterium | reverse complement strand
AAAGGAATGCTCGGCGGCAGGATCAACGCAAAGAGAATCGAGGTAACGAAAAAACCTTCGTTAATCTCATGGCCACGGATGGAAGCAAACAACACTTCCCAGAAACCACCAGCAATAAAGGTCACCATATAAATCGGCAGGAACCAAGTGGCCCCTTGGATCATATTGTCCCAAATACTGTTTGGATCAAAACCTGCCAGCATGCCGGTTAAGGCCATGCGCCAGCCCTCTTGCGAGGCCAGTAACTCAGGATTGGCTTCAAAAATCACGTTGGCTTGATAACCAATGTTCCACATACCAAAGAACATCGCCGGGAACGCACACAACCACACAGTGATCATAATGCGCTTCAGGTCAACACCATCGCGTACGTGAGCTGTGGTTTTAGTGACGCTTTTGGGGCGATAGAAAATGGTGTCTGCTGCCTCATACAAGGCATACCATTTTTCGTACTTGCCACCTTTTTCAAAGTTGTGCTCGATTTTATCAAGGAATGCACGAAGACCCATTGCTTATCCCTCCTGCTCAATACGCGTTAGATTATCCCGTAGAATCGGGCCGTACTCGTACTTACCAGGGCATGCAAAGGTGCATAGCGCCAGGTCTTCCTCATCTAACTCTAAGCAGCCCAGCTTTTGCGCAACGTCAGTATCACCCACCAATAGCGCACGCAGTAATTGCGTTGGCAAAATATCCAACGGCATCACTTTTTCATAGCTGCCAACCGGCACCATGGCACGCTCACTACCATTGGTAGTCGTGGTGAAAGCAAACTTTTTATTTGCAAACAGTTTAGACACAAAGATATTGAGTACCGAAAACTTATTCACACCCGCACGCAGGTAGTGAAACATTTGACGCTCATCACCCTCAGCTAAGCAACTGAGTTGAGTGTGATAACGGCCTAAGAAATTACACGTACCCCGCGCGGTGCGACCACCAAGCACGGAACCAGAAATCACCCGGTTATTGCCCTCTTGCAACTCACCTTGGGTCAGATCACCTAAATGAGCGCCCAAACGTGTGCGCACTAAGCGTGGCTGCTTTGCCACTGGTCCGGCTAAAGCGACAATACGCTCAACCCACAAATGACCTGTGGTAAACAATTTACCCATGGCAATCACATCTTGATAACCGATCTGCCATACGCTGCGCGTTGCACTGACTGGATCCAAAAAGTGAATATGAGTGCCGGGCAAGCCTGCAGGGTGTGGTCCAGCAAAAGCTTCAGTCTGTACATTACTCTGGCTTTCACCGGGCAAAGTCACGCCATCAGCTTTACACAGAAACACCTTAGCTAAGCGTGCTAACACAGTTAAACCGTGCTTAAAATCATCTGCATATTCTGCAATGATCACCGCTGGATCAGCGGCCAAAGGATTGGTATCAATCGCTGTAACAAAGATCGAGCGCGGTATTGCATCAACCGCCGGAACTTTGCTGTAAGGACGCGTACGCAGTGCTGTCCACAAGCCTGATTGCTGTAGATTTTCACGCACTTGCTCATCACCCAGCGTCGCGAGTTTATCCGCTGCATAACTGGCAAAAGTTACTTGCTCGTCACCTTGCAGCTCAATCTCGACCGACTGTAGAACGCGTCGCTCACCACGATTAATAGCTTTTACAACTCCAGCACCGGGTGCTGTAAAGAGCACACCTGGAGTTTTCTTATCAGAAAAAAGGACGTCGCCAAGTTTAACTTGATCGCCTTCTTGCACCTGCATTGTAGGCTTCATCCCGTTATAGTCGAAGCCTATGACTGCAACACTACGCACAGGCTTTGCAGCCTCAATGCGTTGTGCTGGCGTGCCAGTCATGGGCAAATCTAGCCCACGTTTTAGTTTGATCATAGGTTTGCCTAACCACGATAGTGAAATTTATAGGTATATCGAAATTACCGCATCAATCCTCTACAAAAACATAGAATACTTACAGTAATCCGACGTTAAAAAATAATCCTGATGATTATAAAGAGGCATGGCGGTCACTTGCCAGCCTAAAGCACTATTTTCTACTAAATACCCCATTTAGTCGTACATAGCATGCCCAAGTATCAGGTTTAAAACACAAAGGGAGCCTTAAGGCTCCCTTTGTTGTACTTCATTCAGCTCGGCACACCGACTATTGTGGGAAGGCCGGTGGGTTAACGCCTGAAATCTCTTCCATCACACGCACCACCTGACAGCTGTAACCGTATTCATTGTCATACCAGACATACAAAATCACACGATTATCTGTACAAATGGTTGCTTCTGCATCCACTACACCCGCATGACGTGAGCCAACAAAGTCAGTGGACACCACTTCTTCTGAACAGACATAGTCAATTTGCTTTTGCAGTTCAGAGTGCATGGCCATTTGGCGCAAGTACTCGTTGACTTCTTCACGGTCGGTGCTCTTCTCAAGGTTTAAGTTAAGAATCGCCATCGACACGTTCGGCGTGGGTACACGAATGGCGTTACCGGTTAGCTTGCCTTTCAGAATCGGCAACGCTTTAGCTGCAGCAGTGGCCGCACCTGTTTCAGTAATCACCATGTTCAATGGCGCACTGCGACCACGACGGCTGCCCGAGTGGAAGTTATCAATCAAGTTTTGGTCGTTGGTGTATGAGTGCACGGTTTCAACGTGACCATTGACGATACCAAACTTGTCATTAATCGCTTTAAGCACAGGCACGATCGCGTTGGTGGTGCATGACGCTGCAGAGATGATTTTATCGTCTGCAGTAATCTCGGCATGGTTAATACCGTGCACGATATTTTTAATCTCACCTTTACCCGGTGCCGTCAACACCACACGATTGATACCGGCACAGGTCAAGTGCTGACCCAAACCTTCCGCATCGCGCCAGCGACCGGTGTTATCCACCAGCAGCGCATCTTTAATGCCGTACTGTGTGTAATCAACAGTTTTCGGATCATTGGAGTAGATCACTTGGATCAGACTGCCGTTGACCGTCATAGTATTATTTTCTTCATCAATCACGATGGTGCCATCGAACGGACCATGCACTGAGTCACGGCGCAATAAGCTGGCACGTTTCGCCAAGTCATTTTCCGCACCTTTACGCACAACAATAGCGCGCAAACGTAGACCATCACCGGCACCGGTTTTAGCAACCAAAATACGCGCCAGCAAACGACCAATACGGCCAAAACCATAAAGAACGACATCAGTACCTTGGTGCAGGTTGTTATCACGTTGACCGGCTACAGCAGCCAGCTCTTCATGGACAAACTGCTCAAGACTGCGGCCATTGGCTTGGGTGTTGAACTTAACCGCCATTTTACCGATATCAACAGACGCACTACCCAGATCCATTTCGCTCATGATCTTTAAAATCGGGTAGGTATCGCGCACAGACAGCTCTGAATCGTTACCCACACGGTGACGAGCAAAGCGGTGTGCTTTAAGAATTGCAATAACAGAACGGTTGATTAAGCCGCGTCCGTACAGGGACGTCACCACATTGTTACTGCGGTAGAGTTGGCCAACAAGCGGAATCATTGCCTCGGCAAGGGCTTCGCGATCAATCCATTCACCAAGACACTGGTCAGTCTTCTGAGTCACGTGGAATACCTATTTAGGGGCTAAAAAAGGGGTACATTATCAACTGCATAAACGAAAGCGGCAAGCTATAAGCTCGTATTGTGTAGAAAACCTTATATAGCGAGCTCATCAATAGACCGTTACAATCGCTTTTTTATTGTTCATACAAGAGTCTGCTGTGTCTGTATTGCGCTTTCCTAAATTACCATCACACTCTATGAAACAGCTGTGGGGCAACCTGCCGGGCGCCGCTCAAGGGCTAGCAATTGCTGAGGCGGCGCGCAGTTCACAGCGTTTTACTTTGCTGCTCACCGACAACAGTCAAAGCGCTGAACGCCTCAAAGAAGAGCTGGCATTTTTTGCGCCCGACTTACCGGTTTTACATTTCCCCGACTGGGAAACGCTGCCCTACGATGTATTTTCACCTCATCAAGATATTATTTCGCAGCGCGTCGCCTCTTTGTATCAATTACCGCAATTGCAGCAGGGTATTTTGGTGGTGCCAATCAACACTGCCCTGCACCGTTTAGCGCCCAAGTCCTTTATGCTCGATGCCAGTTTGATGCTGGATGTGGGGCAAAAGCTTGATGTCGAGAGCATGCGCAGCCGTTTACAGGCATCGGGTTATCAATGTGTGGACACCGTGTATGAGCATGGCGAATTTGCCGTGCGCGGCGCGCTCTTTGATTTATTCCCGATGGGCAGTGAAATGCCCTACCGCATTGATTTATTTGACGATGAAATTGAAACCCTGCGCACCTTTGATCCGGAAACTCAGCGTTCCAACGACAAAGTCGACAGCATCCGCTTGCTGCCCGCGCGTGAGTTTCCGTTGGATAAAAAAGCCCGTGGTGATTTTCGTGCACGTTTCCGTGAGCGTTTTGATGTGGATTTTCGCCGCTGCCCGCTCTATCAAGATTTAACCAGCGGTATTATTCCTGCAGGCATTGAGTCGTATCTGCCCTTGTTTTTTGAAGAGACCAGCAGCCTCTTTGATTATTTACCCAAAGATGCGCAAGTGTTTTCCATGCTCGGTGTCGACGCCGCCGCCGAAGCCTTTTGGCAAGACATTCGCAGTCGCTATGAAGAACGCCGCGGCGATCTTGAGCGGCCACTACTGCCACCGGCTGACTTATTTATCGCCATCAATGAATACTTCAGCGCCATTAAAGATCATCCGCGCATTATTATTGACGCGCAGGATATCAGCCCCGCCGTCGGTAAAGAGCGCCTCGCGATACACAGCTTTCCAGATTTATCGTTAGACGCTCGTGCACCTGAGCCCTTAAGTAAAGTTAAAGACTTTTTAGACAACTTTAACGGTCGCACTCTATTTACCGTAGAAACAGCCGGCCGCCGTGAAGTATTGCTGGAGCTGCTGCAGCGTATTGACGTTGCACCCCTTGAAGTCAGTAGCTGGGAAGACTTTTTAGCCGCCAAGCACCCACTAGCGATTTGTGTTGCTCCGATTGAAGCTGGCGTTTTGCTCGATGATATCGCCCTGATTCCTGAGAGCGCGCTCCTCGGTCAACGGGTGATGCAACGCCGTCGCCGCGAGAAGAATCGCGACGGTACCCATGAGCACGTGATTCGCAACCTCACCGAACTGCGTGAAGGTGCACCCGTGGTACATATCGATCACGGTGTAGGCCGCTACCAAGGCTTAGTCACTTTAGAGATTGATGAGCAAGCCACAGAGTTTTTAATGCTTGAGTACGCTGATCAAGCCAAGTTGTATGTACCGGTAGCCAACTTACACCTGATCGCACGCTATACCGGCAGCGATGACAGTAGCGCACCGCTGCATCGTCTTGGCACTGAGCAGTGGCAAAAAGCCAAGCGCAAAGCTGCCGAACAAGTGCGCGATGTCGCCGCTGAACTACTGAATATTTATGCGATACGTGCCGCGCGTGAAGGTTTTGCCTTTGATAATCCTGGACTGGATTACGCCACGTTCAGTGCGGCCTTCCCTTTTGAGGAAACCCCCGACCAGCAAGTGGCCATCGATAATGTGCGCAACGATATGTTGTCGGGCAAACCTATGGATCGCCTGATTTGTGGCGATGTGGGTTTTGGCAAAACCGAAGTGGCGATGCGCGCGGCCTTTATTGCGGTGCACAGTGGCAAGCAAGTCGCCGTTTTAGTACCGACCACGCTGTTAGCGCAACAGCACTACAACAGCTTTCGCGACCGTTTTGCCGATTGGCCGGTAAAAGTCGATGTGATGAGCCGCTTTAAAACCGCTAAAGAAATCAACCAAGCTATCAGCAGTCTCGCCGATGGCACAGTCGACATTCTGATTGGCACGCACAAACTGCTGCAAGATGATGTGAAATTCAACAATTTAGGCTTGGTTATTATTGATGAAGAACACCGCTTTGGTGTGCGTCAAAAAGAAAAACTCAAAGCCCTGCGCAGTGAAGTGGATATTCTCACCCTCACCGCCACGCCCATTCCGCGCACGCTGAACATGGCTTTTGCCGGAATGCGCGATATGTCGATTATCGCCACGCCACCGGCACGCCGTTTATCCGTGCGCACCTTTGTCATGCAACGCCAAGATGCGGTGGTCAAAGAAGCGTTACTGCGTGAATTATTGCGCGGTGGCCAAGTGTATTTCTTACACAACGATGTGAAAACCATCGAAAAGTGCGCCGCTGATTTAGCCGCATTAGTGCCAGAGGCGCGCATTGGTATTGGCCATGGGCAGATGCATGAGCGCGAGCTTGAGCAGGTGATGGCGGATTTTTACCACAACCGTTACAACGTACTGGTGGCCTCGACTATTATTGAAACCGGCATCGATGTCCCCAATGCCAACACCATTATTATTGACCGTGCCGACAAATTTGGTTTAGCCCAACTGCACCAACTGCGTGGTCGTGTCGGTCGCAGTCACCACCAAGCCTATGCTTACCTGCTGACGCCCCCACAAAAAAGCATGACCACTGATGCGCAGAAACGCTTAGAAGCCATCAGCAACGCGCAGGACTTGGGTGCAGGCTTTATGCTCGCCACTCACGACTTAGAAATCCGCGGTGCGGGTGAATTACTCGGCGACGGCCAAAGTGGTGAAATCCATGCGATTGGTTTTACTTTGTATATGGAAATGCTTGAGCGCGCTGTCGATTCCATCCGCAAAGGCGTTGCACCCAACCTTGAGCAACCGTTGGACAGCGGCACTGACATTAACTTACGCGTACCGGCATTGATTCCTGATGACTATTTGCCCGATGTGCACTCGCGCCTGATCCTCTACAAGCGTATTTCCTCAGCCGAAGATAGCAACGCACTCAAAGAGTTACAGGTGGAAATGATTGACCGCTTTGGTTTGCTACCGGATCCGGCAAAAAATTTAATACGCGTTACTGAGTTAAAACTCACCGCGCAAGCACTGGGCATTTTAAAAATTGATGCTGGCCCGCACGGTGGACGTCTTGAATTTGCCAGTGATACCTGTGTCGACCCGATGCGTTTAATTAAGTTAATCCAAAGCCAACCCAAGCATTACCGTTTTGAAGGCGCAACACTATTTAAATTTAACGTCCCCATGGATAATGCCGAGCAACGCTTTGCTACAATCGAAGCTTTGCTGGCACAACTGGCGCCATAACACTCATTGAAGGAGCTGCACATGCGTTACTTAATCCACCTTGCCCTCTTGCTCGCCTTGTGCAGCACGCAAGCTATGGCGTCTAGCGAGCAACTGGTTGAGCTGATGGTGTTTCGTCAAAGCGCCGACAGCCTGCAAGCCAGTCGCGTGGCGCCTGACAACTGGGCCGATGCTGCTACACCTGTGACCCGCGCCATGCAGCGCAGCACACAACTGGATTTACTGGCGAAAAAACTCATCCCCGAGAATGGTTACCAAGTGGTGTTGCACACTGCTTGGCTGCAAAACAATGACAACGCCAGCTTCAGCATGGCGGTACATGCTGGCGACAAACACTTTGCTCACTACCCCATTGAAGGCACCCTGACTTTTGCTAAAGATCGCAACACGGTGCAACTCGACCTGTGGATCAACCAGTTTAATTCCGATAAAACCCTGCGTAGCAGTGAGCGTTTTAAGCAAAAAATCCGCATTGCTCACGATCAAGTCACTTTTATTGATCACAGCACCTTAGGCGCGTTAATCCGCATCCAAACTCAGGGCACTACTCAAGCAGTAAGCCCTCATCGCAACGCTGAAGATTTTGAATAATAGCGACTTTTCGCAGTAACAAAAACGCCCTGTATGCGACTGGCATTCAGGGCGTTTTTTATGGCGCTTAGATGAGTGCTACAGCTTAATCGACTTCCTTGAGCCACTGCGCATAGCCACGCTCGTGCATCTGCGCCTTGGGAATAAAATCTAAACTGGCGCCATTAATGCAATAACGCAAACCACCCCGATCACGCGGCCCATCGTTAAAGACATGGCCTAAGTGCGAATCGGCTAACTGACTGCGCACCTCGATGCGGCGCATGTTGTAGCTCGTATCAGTATGCTCCACGATGGCACTGGCATTAATCGGCTTAACAAAACTGGGCCAACCGCAGCCTGATTCATATTTATCGCTGGAGCTAAATAACGGCTCACCACTGACAATATCGACATATAAACCCGGCTCAAATAACTCATCATAACGATGACTAAAAGCGCGCTCAGTGCCATTGTTTTGCGTAACCTGATATTCCTCACGGCTTAAGCGCTGCTGCAGAGTTTTACTATCAGGCTTGTTAAAAGCCTTAGCATCAAAAGCTTTAACTGCCGGCGCTTTACCTGGCAAAGGCTCATCGGCTTTATTAAGATCCACATGGCAATAGCCATTAGGATTTTTCATTAAATAGTCTTGATGGTATTGCTCAGCCTCATAAAAATGCTCAAGCGCAACATTCTCAACCACTACAGGGCGTTTATAACGCTTTTGCAACTCAGTGAGCGCGCCTGCAATCACACTTTGCTCAGCCGGATCCGTACTGTAGACACCCACACGGTATTGCTCACCACGGTCGTTGCCCTGCTTGTTTAAACTGGTCGGATCAATAATGCGAAAGTAATACTGCAAGATATCATCCAAGCTCAGCTTGTCGGGGTTGTATACCACCTTGACCGTTTCAGCATGACCGGTATTGCGGTACACCACATCTTCATAACTGGGGTTTTCCGTGCGGCCATTGGCATACCCTGATACTGCATCGAGCACACCATCAATGCGCTCAAAATAAGCCTCGACACCCCAGAAACAACCGCCGGCTAAATAAATTGTGCGCGCATCAACCGGGATCGACTCTTGATTTGTTTTAGGTTGATAAAAAGTATGCTCTGCTGCATTTAGGTCAGCCTCTGGATTGTCTAATAACGCCAAGGCTTGTGATTTATTTAGACTGCCTTTGATCACCCGCGCCAACTGCCCTTGCTGATCAATCAGCGCCCAACTGGGATAGACCTTCACACCTAAGCGTTTAATCAGCTCACCGCTGCTGTCTAAATACACGGGCAACTGCGGATAATCCAAGCCGCTGTACCAGTCTTTAAACGCAGCTAACGGCTGTTCACCTAATACGCCTGGCGATGCAACCGTCAGGATATTAGCGCCAGCAAAATCGCTATCGCTAACCCAGTCTTGTGTTTGCCCAAGCTCTGATAAACACAAGGGGCACCAGCTCGCCCATAATTTAACCAGCGTGGGTTTTGCAGAATCAAACCCCGCGCTCGCTGGCTGCGCATGCACATCGGGTAAACTCTCTACCTGTTGCGCTAAATTAAGCTGTGATGGCTTAGCTACCGCCATAGATTGCCCAGCAGACATAAACCAGATCAAGAGCGCAGCCAACACCGCAATAGTAGTGATAACTTGCCAACGAATAGATAACAGCATGGGAAAAGTCTCTCTAGATTGATGCCGATGATTATGGCACACAACCTATACAAGACCTTATACAAAAACAGTTGCAAGTGTTACAAAAGTTGAGCAAAGATGACTGCGTGCAACCCAAACCTCAGGTGTTTTTATGCTCAGCTCACTCTACGGTTAAGCTCTAGCTTAGCCCAGCACATTGGGCTCAATTTCCAGTTCAACACCGTAACGCTGCTGAATATCAGCCTGAATCTGCGCCGCCAACTGCAAAATATCTTGGCCTGAGGCCATTCCATAGTTGACTAGCACTAACGCCTGTTTAGCATGCACGCCCGCATCACCGTGGCGATGACCTTTCCAGCCGGCTTGATCAATCAACCAACCCGCGGCAAGTTTGATTTGACCATCAGCTTGCGCAAAGCACACGAGCTTCGGATAGCGCTGCTTCAGCTGCTCGGCATGCTCGGCGCTGACCACAGGATTTTTAAAGAAGCTGCCGGTATTGGCCAGCTGCTGTGGATCAGGTAATTTTTCTGCACGAATCGCACACACCGCACGACTGACATCCTGCGGTGTCGGCGCGCTGATCTGCTGCTGGGCTAAATAACCGCGCAAATCACCGTAATCCAAACGTAGATCCGCCTGCTTAGGCAATTTAAAAATGACACTTAAAATCACCCGCCGGCCTGATTCTCGTTTGAATAGGCTATCGCGATAAGCAAACTGGCATTGCGCCTTAGTTAAACGCTGCGGCTGCAGGGTTTGGCGATCGTAGACCCAAGCACTCTCAAAATAATCCTGCAACTCAGCACCGTAAGCGCCAATATTTTGCACCGGTGCCGCGCCGACATGACCGGGAATCAAACTTAAGTTTTCTAAACCACTCAAACCCTGCGCTAGACTCCACTGCACAAAGTCATGCCAGTTCTCCCCTGCTTGCACTTCAATGCGCGCAAAGTTGGCATCTTCATCCAGCACTTGAATACCGCGCAATTGCAGATGGATCACCAGCAGATCCAAATCAGCCGCTAGGACCAAATTACTGCCACCACCCAAGAGCAATACCGCTATGTCTTGCTGCTGCGCCCACAATAAAGCGGCTTGCAGTTGCTCAAGTGAATCCACAGCGACAAAAAAACGCGCACACGCATCCACCGCTAACGTATTGTACGCGCGTAACGACACCTGCTCTTGAATGGCTAAACTCACAAGCGTGCCTTCACTTCATTCAGCAGCGCTTGGCTGGCTTGCTCAAGCATATCCAACACCAACTCAAAACCATCTTCACCGCCGTAATAGGGATCCGGCACTTCGTCTGGGCTGATATTAAAACGCGGCAAATACAGCGCCAGCTCAGCTTTACTGTGTGCCGGCTGAATCGTTTGTAGATTTGCTAGGTTGCTTTGATCCATGGCCAGAATTAAATCAAACTCATTAAAATCTTCAGCAGTGGCCTGACGTCCACGTAAAGTGGAGACATCATAACCCCGTTGCGCAGCGGCGGCGATGGTGCGTGGATCGGGTGTTTTACCAATATGCCAGTCTGACGTACCTGCCGAATCGATTGTCACCTGGTCACTTAAACCTGCCTGCTCAACATAATGACGAAACACACCTTCGGCAGTGGGTGAACGACAAATATTACCTAAACAGACAAATAAAACTTTCATTTTCACTCCTCAAAAAAACGACGCACACGCTGTAAATCTTCCAGCGTATCAACGCCTGCAGGCGGTGCCTCAACAGCATCGGCAACATGAATACGCACACCATTCCAGAGCGCACGCAATTGCTCAAGCGACTCAGTCAACTCAAGCTGGCAGGATCCCCAAGCGACAAAATCAGCTAAAAACCCAGCGCGATAAGCATAAATACCAATATGACGACGGAACTCGACGCCTTCAGGGAG
>CANRHT010000049.1 GCA_947630465.1 uncultured Pseudomonadaceae bacterium | reverse complement strand
TCCATACGTGGATCAATTTCGACCGCCATGCGCAGCGCACGACCAAAGGCCTTAAACACTGTTTCAATCTGGTGGTGGGTATTGATGCCGCGCAGGTTATCAATGTGCAGCGTTACTTGTGCGTGATTGACAAAACCTTGAAAGAATTCTTGGAACAAGTCCACATCAAAACCACCCACGACTGCACGCGCGAAAGGCACATGCATCTGCAAACCAGGGCGGCCAGAAAAGTCTAACGCCACACGTGATAAGGCTTCATCCATGGGTACGTAAGAGTGACCATAACGACGCAAACCGCGCTTATCACCCACAGCTTTGGCAAAGGCCTGACCAATGGTGATGCCCACATCTTCAACGGTGTGGTGATCATCAATATGTAAGTCGCCGGTGCACTCTACATCGATATCGATCAAACCATGGCGCGCGACTTGATCAAGCATATGCTCTAAAAAAGGCACGCCAATTGCAAAACGTCCCTCGCCAGTGCCATCTAAATTAATAGTGGCCTTAACTTGAGTCTCGAGTGTATTACGTTCAACAGTAACCTTACGTTCGGTCATGGTTTACTCCACCGCTAAAAGCCGCAGGATACGGCCAAGTTGTTTCATTCGTTGCTTATTATAGGCTTGCAACGGCTACGACCGCTACCGATAGACGTTGTTGAGCGGTACACTAACGCTTCAGTTATGGGAGTTTTGGAATGCCTGTTTACTTTGAAAGCGCTGAGCAACCCAGCACGCAAGACCTTGCCGACCTGGAAAAAATCTATGCCGATGCACCGAACTGGTTGCTGCCACCCTACTCGGATGCAGCGAGTTTACTGGAGCACGGCTTAAGTCATAACACCTTAGTCACCGCACGTTTTAATAGCCGCCTACTGGGTGCTGCATTGTTGGAAAAACAAGCACAGCGCTGGCTGCTGTCGCATGTGTGTGTACGCGAATTAACTCGCAATCGTGGTGTGGCACGGCGTCTGATTGAGGAAGCGTCACGTTTAGCCAACGAAGCCGGTCAAGTGTTACAGGTGCTTATCCCTGAAGATCAACCACAGTTGCGCGAGTTAGCCCAGGCTAAAGCCTTAGTTATTGCAAATTCAGCTGCATAATTGTGCCGCAGCATCATAGCTGCTGCAGAGCGATGCTGGCCTGCTAAACTGTAGCTATATTTATTTTATTGCCCAAAAGGAATCAGCTCGTGAAATCTTTTAGCAAGCTTATCGGTCTGCTGTTGCTCGGCATCCTGCTGCTGTTAGTGGTGGCCGGATTTGCCCTAACGCATATCTTTGATCCCAACGACTACAAAGATGATATCCGCCAGCTCGCCCGCGAGCACGCTAATCTAGAGCTCGAGTTAAATGGTGAGATTGGCTGGAGTTTATTCCCGTGGCTAGGTATCGAAATTACCGACGCTAAAGTAGCCAGCGCTGATATGCCTGATGATCCTTTTGCCGACCTGCGCTTGCTCGGTTTGTCGGTGCAAGTACTGCCGCTGCTGCGTAAAGAAATCCAGATGAGTGATATCCGCATCGATGGTCTTAATCTAACCTTGCACCGCAATATGAAAGGACAAGGTAACTGGGAAAATATTGGCAAGGCACCCGTCTCAGCCACTGCAGCAACAACTGCACCTGCAGACCAAGAGCCCACAGCAGAACCAAACACTCCAAGCACCACCGAGCCAGCGCCACGCACTGCACCGCTTAAATTGGATATCAACAGTTTAATCGTCAACGGTGCACGCATTGATTATCACGATGAGCAAAGCGGGCAACAATTCAGCTTAGAAAGCGTGCAACTGACCACCGGCGCCATTCGTGACGCGCAGCCCATTGCATTAAAATTCTCTGGTTTTTTAGGCAATGCTAAACCGCTGCTGCGTGCCCGTCTTGAGCTCACCACTAAAGCTAAAATTGATCAGGCCTTGCAACGTTATACGCTGGATGATCTTAAGCTGTCAGGTGAAGTCGCTGGCGAGCCCTTTAGCAGCAAAACCGCCAACTTTACTGTGCGCGGCAATCTTATGTATGACCAAGCCGCGCAACTGGCACGTTGGGATAATCTCAAACTTTCAGTCAACCAACTTAAAGCCTTGGGCGAACTGCAGATCACCGATTTGGACAAGCAAGCCCAACTCAACGGTGCGTTATCCATTGCAGCTGTTAATGCGCAAGAGTTTTTAACTGGGATCGGTTTTGAGTTACCTAAAATGGCTGACGCCAAAGCACTCAGTCACTTTGAGCTCAGCACGCGCCTGCAAGGGACTGACAACAGCTTGATGCTTAATGAGTTGGCGCTGAGTATCGACCAAACCGCTTTTACCGGTAGTGTCGGTATTAAAGATTTTGCTAAAACAGCCTTATACGCTCACTTGCAAGCGGATCAATTAGACGCTGATCGCTATTTGCCCGCTGTAGAGAAAAAAGCCACCACCGAACGCCAAGCTGAGGTAAAAAAACAAACCGCAGAGGCTGGCAGTAGCGGCACCACAGCACTGCCCAGCGCCACGGCAAACTCCGCGTGGGACACAGCTGCACTCTTACCGATCGAGCAATTACGTACGCTCAATGCTGATATTGATTTAGCCTTTAATGAGCTGACCCTGCACACATTCCCCATCAGCCAAGCCAAGCTGAAACTGCTCGCTAAGAACCGTGTATTAACCTTAAATAATCTACAAGGCCGACTCTTTAATGGTGAGTTTAAGGCCAGCGCGAGCGTTGATAGCACCACTGATCAGCCCGTACTGACCCTAAAGCACAGCACGCACAATATTCCAATAGAGAAGATCCTTACGACTCTGGAGCAAGAAGTCGCTATCACCGGGTTATTGGATACCAGCAGTGATTTACGCACCCGCGGCAACAGTGAGCGCGACTGGGTCGAACAACTCAATGGCTCACTCAATTTTGCCGTCTTTAAAGGTGTGCTGCCCGAGGCCAATTTAGAGCGACAACTGTGCTTAGGTATTGCCACGTTAAATCGTAAAAAACCTGCAGCGCACAGCGGCAGTACCGACACGCGGTTTAACGACCTGCGCGGTAACTTAAACATTCGCAATGGCGTTGCCCACAATCCTGATTTACGCGTGGGTATTCCCGGTTTGAGCGTGAAAGGTAAAGGTGATATTGATCTACGCGTACTCAGCCTCGATTACTATTTAGGCATTATTATTGAGGGCGATACCCACCCAATGCCCGATCCTGCCTGCCAAGTGAATAAGCGCTACGTTGGCCTTGAGTGGCCGGTACGCTGCCGTGGCCCACTCGAATTGGGTGCTAAGGCCTGTCGCATTGACCAAGATGGCTTAGGCAAAGTCGCAGCTAAGCTAGCCGGCGACAAACTGAATGAAAAGCTCAATGAAAAACTGGGTGAAAAAGTCAGTCCTGAACTTAAAGACGCCCTCAAAGGGTTGTTTAAACGATGAATCCAGACGCCTTTGGCCCAGCGGTCGTGGCTTGGTATCACCAGCATGGCCGCAAAGATTTACCCTGGCAGCAGCAAATATCGCCTTATCGTGTGTGGATCTCGGAAATCATGCTGCAACAAACCCAAGTCACTACGGTGCTGGGTTATTTTGCACGCTTTATGCAGGCCTTACCGACTGTGCAAGCGCTGGCCGCCGCACCGCTGGATGAAGTACTGCACCTGTGGACGGGCTTAGGCTATTACACCCGTGCACGTAATTTGCATAAAACAGCGCAATTGGTCTGTGACAGTTACGCCGGCGAGTTTCCACGCAGCGCCGAGACTTTAGCCACACTACCCGGCATCGGCCCCTCAACGGCGGGCGCCATTGCCAGCCTCAGTATGGGTTTACGTGCGCCTATTTTAGATGGCAACGTCAAACGCGTACTCGCACGCTACAGCGCCGAAGCTGACTATCCAGGTGCCAGCCAAGCAACGAAAAGGCTTTGGCAGTTGTCTGAGTTGCTCACGCCGCAGCACGAAGTGGCGCAGTACACCCAAGCGATGATGGATCTCGGCGCTACACTCTGCACCCGCAAGCAACCGGCGTGTGAGCGCTGTCCAGTACAGAGCGGCTGCTTGGCCTATCAAAGAAATCAACAACACCTGCTGCCGACGCCGCGCCCACGCAAAGAGCTGCCGGTAAAGCGCGTAGTGATGCCGATGCTCATCAATCCAGAGAATGCCATGCTGTTACAGCAGCGCCCTAGTGAGGGCATCTGGGGCGGCTTGTGGAGCCTGCCTGAGCTGACTGATATCGACGGGTTGCACAATCTGCTTGGCCAGCATCAACTTGAATTACAGCACCAACACAGCTTGCCCGCTGTGCGCCACACTTTTAGCCACTACCACCTCGACATCGAACCCTGGCTGATTCGTGTACACAGCAGCACACGCCTTGCCATAGCCGAAAACAATTGGCTCTGGTATAACCCCTACAATCCTCAGCGCCTCGGTTTAGCCGCTCCAATTAAAGGGCTTATCGAGCGCGCAGTGACTCAATTGCAACAGGAGATATAAGATGACTCGTATGGTTATGTGCCGTAAACATCAGCAAGAACTACCGGGTTTAGCCCGCGCGCCCTTTCCTGGTAGCAAAGGTGAAGATATTTATAACAACATCTCCCAGCAAGCTTGGAACGAATGGCAAACCCAACAAACAATGATTATTAACGAACGTCAGTTAAATATGATGGACGCTGATGACCGTAAATTTATCATGGCAGAGATGGATAAATTCTTTGCTGGCGAAGCCTTTGCCCAGGCCGAAGGCTATGTACCACCCAGCGCATAAAAACTATTTTCACCAATACGCTTGACAGGGCGTACTTAAATCTATTTAATTACGCCCCGTTGGCCCGGATAGCTCAGTCGGTAGAGCAGAGGATTGAAAATCCTCGTGTCGGCGGTTCGATTCCGTCTCCGGGCACCATATTTAAGAATGCTCATTCAGCTGAATGAGCATTTTTTTTGCCCAGATTTTATTTTAAAATAACCCTGCCTACATAAAACACTTCTTATGCGCTCCATTATTGTTGTATCTTTGATGGCATTAAATACTTACACCTAACGTATTCAATTATCATTTTGAGCTCTTCATTTATATGAAATCTGAACGCTTCCTATACAAGTGTTTTCTTGCTTATGCACTGCTAGCCAGTGGCTGGCTATTAGGTAGCGTTATTGTTCAGCCGCACCCACCTTTTGATGTCATCAGCATTGCTGTTTTCGGCCTACTGTCCTTGGTCTACTGGCTATGGATGATGAAGGGCTTTTGTGCGCGCAAAGATCGTGAACAAATCAGTGCCAAAGTTAGTGTTGCGCGTGTCCAGCTGGCACTGGATGCTGCCCAGCAAGCCTTGTGGGACTGGAGCTTAAATGAGCAGCAAGATGTCTATTTTTCTAAAACATACTGCGCAAACCTAGGCTATAGCCAAGAAGAGTTCGGCGCCAATCAACTCGCCTGGCAAAACCGTTTATTGCCGGAAGAGCGTGAGCGTATTTACCGCAATGTGATGCGTTTTATTACTGAAGGCGACGGCAACTATGACAGCACCTACCGCATGCTGCATAAAGACAACACACCACGCTGGATCCGCTCACGCGGCAGCCTGATCAAGAACGAGCAAGGCGTGCCTGTACGCTTTATTGGTATTGCTCAGGACATAACAGAGCAACGCTGCTCAGAAGAGCGCCTTAAGCAAGCCAGTGCGGTATTTGAGTGCACGCACGAAGGCGTGCTGGTGACGGATCATAACAATATCATTGTGCACGTGAATCCAGCCTTTACCCTGATTACCGGTTATAGCGCTGAAGAAGTGATTGGCAACACACCGCGTCAATTTAAGTCAGGCCGCCACACTCCTGAATTTTATCAAGTCATGTGGAACGCTTTAGAAAAAGATGATCGCTGGAGTGGTGAAATCTGGAACCGCCGTAAGAATGGCGAAATCTTACCGCAATACCAAACCATTCGTTTAATCCGCGATGAGAACGGCTTTATTTCTCATAATGTGGCAATATTTTCAGATATTTCTGTGTTAAAAGATTCACAGTCTGAACTGAACTACTTATCCCATTACGACCCATTAACAGGTCTTGCCAACCGCTCGCATTTATATGAGCGGGTTAAAGTATCCCTTGATCACGCCATCGAACGCGAAAAAGACAGCAGTGTATTTTTAATCGACCTGGATCACTTTAAACATATTAATGAAAGCTTAGGCCACAGCCTCGGCGATCAGCTGTTACAAGCAGTCGCGCAACGCATCAGTAAACAAGTTGCTAAAAGTCGTTGTTCGCTGGCACGTATCGGTGGTGATGAGTTTGTGGTGGTCTGCGATAGCATTAACACTCCCAGTGAAGCAGCAGTGATGGCGCAGCAAATCATTCAAGCGAGCAAAGAACCCTTTGTGTTAAATAACAACGAACTCTTTATTAGCGCCAGTGTTGGGATTTGCTTATTTCCACGTGCCGGTAATAGCGTTGAAGAAATTATGCGCAACGCTGACTCGGCTCTGAGCAAAGCCAAAGCCAGTGGCCGAGAAACTTTTGCCTTCTATTCCAGTGAACTGACTCAGCAAGCACTGCAACGCATCCGCATTGCCAGTGAAATTCGCTACGCGCTAGACCATGATCAACTGGAAGTGTATTACCAGCCCATTCATGAACTCAACGAACAAAACCTTGTGGGCTGTGAGGCGCTGGTGCGCTGGAACCACCCAGAGCGCGGCCTGATTCCACCCAATGACTTTATTCCGATTGCCGAAGAAAATGGCCTGATCAGCTCCATTGATGAATGGGTGCTACAACGTGCTTGCCAGCAATTGCGCCAGTGGCAAACAGCAGGGTTTGCCTTACAGTTTGTTGCAGTTAATATTTCCAGTCGCTCACTGTCGAATAAAAATCTGCCAAGCACAGTCGCGCAGGTGCTGGACAGCACAGAAGTTGAAGCCAAATATATTGAACTGGAAGTAACGGAAAGCGCTGTCATGGAAGACCCGCAGAGCGCAGATAAACTTCTGAAAGAGTTACGCCAACTGGGTGTACGTCTCGCTATTGATGACTTTGGTACCGGTTACTCATCTCTTTCACGGCTGAAGTCGTTACCGGTGCACAAACTCAAAATTGACCAAAGCTTTATCCATAATTTATCTGACAATATTGAAGATATCGCCATTGTGCGCGCCATTTTAGCGCTCGGTGAAAGTATTGGTCTTGAAGTGCAAGCCGAAGGTATTGAGACCATTGAGCAGATGCGTTTCTTACAACAACAAGGCTGCACACTTGGACAAGGTTACTGGTTTGGACGTCCCTTGCAGACCGCTGACTTTACTGCGCTGTTAACCGCGGCAGCTAAGGTTGCTGGCTAGTGCGTTATCTGTACAACGCCGAGTAACCAGAGTACACAGCAGCATCAGACGTTCACTAAGCTTAAGAAAAACAGCATAAAGAAAGGCGCAGCCACCGTTAGAATCAAACCACTGATGATGGCTGTCGGCACATATTCGTAGTTACAAGCTTTGCGTACAAAGGGCAGCGTGGTATCCATAGCTGTTGCTGCGCAAACTCCGATACTGCTATTGGCATAGTTGCGACCCAGTAAAAACACTACTGTTAAGCCAATCAACTCACGCATCAAGTCATTTAATAGGGCCACACTGCCGTAGGCATCACCCAAGTATTGCCCGGCCAATGCGCCAGATAAACTAAACCAGCCAAAACCGGTGCTCAGCGCCAGCGCCACCGCTAATTGCTCGCCTGTGATCAAGCTAATCAGCACGCCAGCGAGCATCGAGCCGATCATCACGAGACATGGAATCAATAGTACACGCGGTGCCAGCCATGAACGGCTAATGCTCACTTGGGCTAAATCCAACCCGATTAACAACAGCAATACGTACAGCCAGTAGGAAATATTAAAGGCAACTGCACCCAACTGGTTTTCATGCCAGTGTAAACGGTAAAAAAACGCCCCAAGCAGCACCAAACTAAATGCGATTAGGCATTCTTTAATCGGGTGCCAAAGCGCAGCCCAAGAGCTCGGCTCCTTATCCTCCGCCAACGGCTTGCGATTAAACGGTATAATCAACAAAAACACTACAGCGCTGATGGTGAAGGCATAAACCGCTGCATGTTTAAGAATACTCAATCCTGCTGCCAGAGAACTAAAAGCTTCACCGGACTCTAGGCCAATCACAAACAAAATAATCCACACCACCGGCGTGATACGTTTGACTGCGCTGTGCACAATAAATTTGGGCAACACTTTACCCAACGCGTAACCACTGACTAAAAATAGTAAAATGGGCAGTACTGACGATAAAATATTGTACAAAACAGCAGCCACAGACAGCCTCGCAGAATCAGAAAAACCAGATACAAATTTAATGGCGTCTAGTCTAGAGCATTGACCAATTGAAAGGGTGCACCCCAGCCAGTTATTTGTTGCTGCACGGCACACCGCTTGTGTCGAGCAGATCAGCTCGTGGGTATCACAGATTATGCTTTATCAGCCCGTCACAACTCGTTTATGCTGGACAGCTTGTCAACCTACAGGCCAGACCAGAATGAGTCGCACTGCGCGCAACGCCCTGTTATTAATGATTGGTAGCTCTCTCGTACTAGCGCTGTCGCTCGGTATTCGCCATGCTTTCGGGTTATTTTTACAGCCGATGAGCACCGAGTTTGGCTGGGGACGGGAGATTTTCGCTTTTGCGATCGCCCTGCAGAATCTCATTTGGGGCATGTTGCAGCCCTTTGTTGGCGCCTTTGCCGATCGCTATGGGGTTAAACGCACGGTATTTATCAGCGCGTTCGCCTACGCCCTGGGCTTGCTGCTCATGGCGTCAGCTAATACGCCTTCGACATTATTCCTTAGCGCTGGCGTGCTGATCGGTTTTGGTTTATCCGGCACCTCATTTTCTGTGTTGCTGTCCGCAGTGGGACGCTCTGTGGCACCCGAAAAACGCAGCATGGCGATGGGCATTGCCAGCGCAGCAGGCTCATTCGGACAGTTTGTGATGCTGCCAGGAACCTTGGGCTTACTGGAAGCTTTTGGTTGGTCGGCGGCACTGCTGGTCTGTGCAGGGCTGATAGCGTTATTGCTGCCCTTATCGCGTATGCTTAAGGAAGACCTGCAACGTTGCAACGACGACACTCATCAGCTGCCGATTAAAACTGTGTTAAAGCAGGTCGCACGCCATGGTGATTTCTGGCTGCTGTCTCTAGGCTTTTTTGTTTGCGGTTTTCAAGTGGTATTTATTGGTATCCATATCCCAGCTTACTTAATTGATCAGCAATTGCCGGCGCAAGCCGGTACTACGGTATTAGCCTTAGTCGGTTTATTTAATATTGCTGGCACCTGGTGTGCAGGCTGGCTCGGCGGGCGTTATGCAAAACCACAATTGCTGGCCATCTTGTACTTTTTACGCGCCATTGTGATTGCCTTATTCTTTTATCTACCGCTTAGTGAATTCTCCGCCTATGCCTTTGCTGTGGCGATGGGTCTGCTCTGGTTATCCACAGTACCGCTGACCAATGGCACCATTGCCACTTTATATGGCGTACGCCATTTATCGATGCTGGCTGGTATTGTATTTTTCTTCCACCAAGTCGGCTCATTTTTGGGCGGCTGGCTCGGTGGTTTAGCCTATGACCAAACTGGCAGTTACTCGCTGGTCTGGCAGCTGTCAATTATTTTAAGTGTGATAGCGGCGCTGTTGAATTTGCCTATTCGGGAGCGTTTTTATAGCGTCGCCAGCCCACTAAAGAATATCTAACAGGAGCGGCTCTATGGCTAAAAAACATCTGTATATCGCTGCTGCAGCGCTTGTGCTGGGTGCAATACTGATCGCTGCATGGTGGGGTTGGTCTAACACTGGGCTAGCAGTTTTACAGCTGGATATGGGTATTTGCTAGGCTGGCGCTATTGAGCCCACGAGCAACCACCCTAAGGGTCTTATGGCTATGCAGTAAAAAGAGCACTGGCGCAGCCACAGCTGTTTTACGGTCTACCACGAAGGCCTGACAGGCATCACATATTTAAAAATCGCCCCAGAGCTGCTGAGCGACACTCAATGCCACCACTGGCGCAGTTTCCGTACGTAACACCCGTGGACCTAAACGCGCCGACTGAAAACCAAATTGACTGGCTTGCGTCACCTCATCTTCAGTCAAACCGCCTTCAGGGCCAATTAAAAAGGCCAAGGTACTCGGCGTTGCATGCTCAGTTAAGGGCTGGGCAACTGGATGCAGCACCAGTTTTAAATCAGCCTTTACATCGGCTTGCCAGTCTTTAACCGACTGCGGTGAGTGAATCACTGGCACCTTGGAGCGGCCACATTGCTCACAGGCGCTGATGGCGATTTGTTGCCAATGCTCTAGACGTTTTTGTGCACGCTCATCGTTAAGACGCACTTCACAGCGCTCGGTAAACAGTGGCGTAATTTCTGCGACACCCAATTCGGTGGCTTTTTGAATCGCCCAATCCATGCGTTCGCCACGCGATAAACCTTGTCCCAGATGAATATGCAACGAGGATTCTGGCAGACCGTCGAGGCATTCTAGCAAGCTCACCTGCACCGCTTTCTTAGTCACGCTAGTCAGTTCGCCGCGATACTCTTGACCGCTACCGTCAAACAACTGCACCGCCGCGCCTGCAGTTAAGCGCAGCACACGGCTCAAATAGTGCGCTTGTGCTTCTGGCAAATCATGCAGACCCAAGGCCAAGGGCGCAGCAACAAAAAAACGCGGTAGCGACATGCTCAAACTCCGTCAATAAAAAACCACGCTATGGTGCGTGGTTTTCTACACAGCGTCTAGCCGTTAATCACGGGTGGCCAGATCAATCCCTTCAGTGGCCACTTCAGCCAGCCAATGGATTTGCTCAGGGGTGATCACATAGGGCGGAATAAAATACACCACATTGCCCAATGGCCGCAGCAGCGCACCTTTGGCCATGGCATGTTCAAACACCTTAAGGCCACGACGTTCTTGCCAAGCAAAGGGCTCTTTAGTGGCTTTATCTTTGACCATTTCAATGGCCAAGACCATACCGGTCTGCCGCACTTCAGCGACATGGGCATGCTGTTTCAGATGCTCTGTAGCATCAGCCATATGCTGAGCTAAGACCTTGTTGTTCTCGATGACATTGTCTTGATCAAAGATATCCAAAGTGGCTAAAGCGGCAGCACAAGCCAACGGGTTACCGGTATAGGTATGAGAGTGCAGAAAGGCACGCATGGTGTCGTATTCATCATAAAACGCCTGATACACATCATCGGTGGTCATAATCGCTGCCATGGGCAAATAACCGCCCGTCAGCGCTTTAGACAAAATCATAAAGTCTGGGGTGATATTAGCCTGTTCGCAAGCGAACATAGTGCCGGTACGGCCAAAGCCCATGGCAATTTCATC
>CANRHT010000048.1 GCA_947630465.1 uncultured Pseudomonadaceae bacterium | reverse complement strand
TGAAGTGGATGCCTTCCGTAAGCACTGCTTGCTCAATGGTTTAGATGATATTGGTCTGACGTTGCAAGACGCTGAGCAGATTCGTGAGTTTGAAGTGGGTTATAAAAAGTCTAACCCATGGTTGTTTGACGCCCTTTAATTCAATTGATTGCGCTGCAGGGCAAGGCTGCTGCAGCGCTGAGTATGAGATATGTCTAAAAAGATTTTAGTATTAGCCGGTGACGGTATTGGTCCGGAAATCACCCGTGAAGCGGTTAAAGTTTTAGAGCTGGCCAACGAAAAATTCAACTTAGGTTTTGAGTTGGTTGAAGGTGAATTAGGCGGTGCGGCAATTGATAAGCACGGCGTACCTTTAGCTGATTCAACCTTAGCGCTGGCGCGTGAAGTGGATGCGATTTTGCTTGGCGCTGTTGGTGGTCCTAAGTGGGATACCTTGGATCGTGCGATTCGTCCAGAGCGTGGTTTGTTGAAAATTCGCTCTGAATTGGGTTTGTTTGGTAACTTGCGTCCGGCTATTTTATACCCGCAGTTGGCCGAAGCCTCTACGCTCAAGCCTGAAGTTGTCTCGGGTTTAGATATTTTAATCGTGCGTGAGTTGACGGGGGGCATCTATTTCGGCACCCCACGTGATACTGTGACGCTCGAAAACGGTGAGCGTATGGCATTTGATACGCTCCCCTACAGCGAAAGTGAGATTCGTCGTATTGCTAAAGTCGGCTTTGATATGGCGCGTTTGCGCGGTAAAAAGGTCTGCTCGGTGGATAAAGCCAACGTGCTTGAGTCCAGCCGTTTATGGCGTGAAGTGGTGATCGAAGTGGCTAAAGATTACCCAGATGTCGAGTTAAGTCACCTGTATGTGGATAATGCCGCGATGCAGTTGGTGCGTGCGCCTAAGCAGTTTGATGTGATTGTCACGGATAACTTGTTTGGCGATATTTTGTCGGATCAGGCTTCAATGTTAACCGGTTCCATTGGTATGTTGCCGTCAGCGTCTTTAGATTCGAATAATAAAGGTATGTATGAGCCATGCCATGGTTCAGCACCTGATATTGCTGGCCAGAACTTAGCTAACCCATTGGCTACCATTTTATCGGTGTCAATGATGTTGCGTTACAGCTTCAATGAGTTGGCGGCGGCTGCTGCGATTGAGCAAGCGGTCAGTGATGTATTGGATCAAGGTTTACGCACCGGTGATATTTTCTCGCCAGGTATGCGTAAAGTGGGCACAGACGAAATGGGTGATGCGGTCGTTGCGGCGCTCGCTAAGCTGTAAACTCGTTTAACTGAATATATCCGCTGGTGGTTTAGACCATTGTTATAAGCCGTGATTAAGCGGCGTAACAGCCAGCGGATTATTAATTTAATAATAGGTGTAGTCGTGATGAAACGTGTAGGTCTAGTGGGTTGGCGCGGTATGGTGGGCTCGGTCCTCATGCAGCGCATGCTGGAAGAACAGGATTTCGATTTAATTGAGCCGGTGTTCTTTACCACGTCTAACGTGGGTGGACAGGGGCCTGCCGTAGGTAAAGATATTCCAGCGCTAAAAGATGCTTATGATATTAATGAGCTCAAAGCCTTGGATGTGATTTTGACCTGTCAAGGTGGCGACTACACCGATGCGGTGTATCCAAAGCTACGTGAAGCCGGTTGGGAGGGCTATTGGATTGATGCCGCTTCTTCATTGCGTATGAAAGACCACGCGGTAATCGTGCTTGATCCCGTTAACCGTAAAGTCATTGATCAGTCGCTCGATAGCGGCGTTAAAGATTACATCGGCGGTAACTGCACTGTGAGCCTGATGCTGATGGGCTTAGGTGGTTTGTTTGAAGCAGGCGTGGTCGAGTGGATGAGCGCCATGACCTATCAAGCTGCCAGCGGCGCAGGTGCGCAAAATATGCGCGAATTGATTCGTCAAATGGGCGGTATTTATGATTCGGTAGCCACTGAGTTGCAAGACCCAGCCAGCGCTATTTTAGACATTGACCGTAAAGTGGCTGAGTTCCAACGCAGTGAAGCCTGCCCCGTGGATAACTTCGGTGTGCCACTGGCCGGCAGCTTAATTCCATGGATTGATACAGCGCTGCCCAATGGTCAAAGCCGTGAAGAGTGGAAAGCACAAGCGGAAACCAACAAGGTGTTAGCGCGTTACAAAAACCCAATTCCAGTGGATGGTTTATGTGTGCGTGTCGGTGCCATGCGCTGCCACAGTCAGGCATTAACCATTAAGCTCAATAAAGATATTCCCTTAGCGGATATTGAGAATATGATCAGCCAGCACAATCCTTGGGTGCGTTTAATTCCCAATGATCGTGAGACAACCATGCGAGAGTTAACGCCAACAGCGGTTACTGGCACTTTAGATGTACCAGTGGGGCGTCTGCGTAAGCTTAATATGGGATCGCATTACCTCGGTGCTTTCACTGTAGGTGATCAGTTGTTATGGGGTGCAGCTGAACCCTTGCGTAGAATGTTGCGTATTTTGTTAGAGCGCTAAAGGATTTGATCGGTGCGCCCGATGTTGTGTCATCGTGCGCACCGATTGATTCAAGTTCCGCGACTCGTGTTAGCTAAAGTGTGCAGTGTGTCTATATTCAGTTAAAACAAGCTTGATATGCTTAAGTAAGTGGATTGAATGTTGATAAAACTCAATCTGTGCAAGATACTTAGCGCGTAAACTGAATTATAGTTTCAGTTTAAAACGGAACCAGGTTGGACGTGATTGGCGGGGGCCGTCAAAATTTGACGTTTAAGTACAATGCGTCCAAAACCTCCGGGGTGTCCGGAACGAATAAAAAGGAAAAACTCTATATGCTTCAAGTCCGCAAATTGGTGTTAGCAGTCGCTGCTGCTACAGCGTTTACATCCAGTTTTACCTATGCGTTAGGTCTAGGTGATTTATCCGTTAAGTCATCTTTGAATCAGCCGCTTGAAGCTGAGATTTCCTTATTAGAGGTGCGTGACTTAACCTCGATAGAAATTAAAAGCCAATTAGCTTCGCCAGAAGATTTCAGTAAAGCCGGCGTTGATCGCCAGTTTTTCTTAACAGGCTTGAAATTCACTCCTGTCATTGATGCGACGGGTAAGAAAGTTATCCGCGTAACCAGCAGTAAGCCCATCAAAGAGCCGTACCTGAACTTCTTAGTTGAAGTGCTGTGGCCCAATGGTCGTTTGCTGCGTGAATATACATTGTTACTCGACCCGCCTTTGTATAAGCCTCAACAAGTTATTTATTCGCAACAGCCTGCAACTATTGCAGCGCCGACGCGCAGTCAGCCCGTATCGCAGCCGCCACGTCAGCCACAACAGCAGCAGCCTGTTGCTCGCGCTGCTGCACCCGCTGCACCCGCGTCTGCGCCAGCACCGAGCCGCAAT
Source organism: uncultured Pseudomonadaceae bacterium (assembly GCA_947630465.1). Lineage (GTDB taxonomy): Bacteria > Pseudomonadota > Gammaproteobacteria > Pseudomonadales > Pseudomonadaceae > Denitrificimonas. The sequence continues at coordinate 8,105 of CANRHT010000048.1, read as the reverse complement.
GCCTTACAGGGCTCTGAGTATCGCGTGCAGAAAAATGACACGCTGTGGGAAATTGCTCAGCGTGCCGGCAATAATGCTTCGGTCCAGCAGACCATGCTGGCCATTCAGGACTTAAACCCTGATGCCTTCTTAAATGGCAATATCAACCGCATGAAAAGCGGTCAAGTATTACGTTTACCGACCGATGAGCAAATCGCCAGCCGCACACGTGCGCAAGCCATTGCTCAAGTCAGTGAGCAAACCAGCAGTTGGAAGGCCGGCCGTGCCGCTCCTGTTGCTGCGCAGCGTCAACTCGATGCAACGCGCCGCGCTGAAGCCGGCGCTGCACCAGCAACTGTTGATCCATCGGATAACTTACGCTTAGTCGCTGATGCTCCCGGCCAGTCACAGCAAGCGTCTGACCAAGGTGGTTCGGGTAACTTAAAAGCCTTGCAGGATCAGTTAGCGGTCAGCAAGGAACGCTTGGATTCAACCGTTTTAGAAAATGAAGATTTAAGCAGCCGCGTTGATGACCTCAATAGTCAGCTGGAAAAACTGAAGCGCTTAATTGAGCTTAAGGACAATCAACTGGCGCAGCTACAAAACAGCATGGATACGCCAGCTGAACCGGCTGTTGCCGCAACACCTGTAGAGCCTGATTCTGCTATTGCTGAAGACGCTGCTGCTGAACCAGCTGCTGTTGAAAATGCACCGATTGAAGAAGCCGTTGCTGAAACAGTAGAGGATGCTGTTGAGCCGGTTGCAGACGTTGATGACAGTGCTGCAGAAACTGCAGCTGATGAGGTTGCTGTTGATGACGCGGCAACTAATGCAGAGACGGATAACGCGATTGAGTCTGAGCAGGATCTAGCTGCGCAACTGGAAGCTGAGGTTGCAGCTGATATGGCTGCGGAAGCTGCAGCAGCAGACGATGTTGATGCACAAACAGCTCAGCAAGTTGACGAGGCGTTAGCCGCCAGCCAAGCGATGGCAGAGTTTGATGCTGAAGAGCAGAGCATGATTGATCAAATCATGAATGACCCAATGCTCTTGGCTGCCATTGGCGGTGCTGCTGCCTTGGCCTTGTTATTGTTGTTAATGGCCATATCGCGCAAAAAAGCACGTAAAGAAGCTGAGCAAACTGATGCGCCATTAAGCTCAGCGCTGACGGGTAAAGATGACAGCAGTGAGCCTGCTGTCAGTGATGATTTTGCCGCAAGCGCATTATCAGACGCTGACGAAGGTGATGATCTGTTTAATGAAGACTTCTCTTTTGATGAGCCGGCTGCGCCGACTCAGTTTAAGCAGGAAGCTTCTGATCCTTTGGCCGAAGCCAACAGCTACATCAGTTTTGGTCGCTTCAGCCAAGCCGCAGCAGTACTCAATACTGCGATTGAGCTTGAGCCTGAACGCACCGATCTGCGTTTAAAACTGGTTGAAGTCTATGCTGACCTAGAAGACCACTTAGGTTTCTCACGTCAAGTCAATGACATCACTGAAATTGGTGGCGCCGCAGCCGAGTTAGACAGCCTTAAAGCGCGTTACCCGCACATGTTTAACGTCGATCAGGTTGACAGTGTCACTGACGATGCTTTTGCAGAGCTCACGCTCGATGACATTACGCTTGATAGCCCAGCACCCGTACAACAGCCGGTTGCCGATCTTGAAGCCGAGTTGGATGACCTGTCAGCTTTATTGGCCGACGCCGAAGGGCAGTCTGCAGCTAAGGATGAAGCGGACGAGTTCGGTTTTGACTTTGATCTTGATCTTGCTGAGCCAACAACAGCGTCTGTTACAGAGGCCGCGATTGAGCAGCCTGCGGTTCAAGACAGTCAAGATGGTTTGGATTTAGATCTTGATTCGTTTGATTTTGATTTAGATAAGCCTGCTGCAGCAGAGTCGGCCGATCTCAATGATGAGTTCTCACTGGATGACTTAGAGCTGGACTTAGGTGACTCAGCTGTTGCCAGCACTGATATGCCAAGTTTTGAGTTGCCAGAAGACTTTGCAGCGACGCCAGCAGAAGAGAAGCCCACACTGGATTTCGCCGCGCAGTTGGATGAAGTCAGTGCTGAACTTGGCAGCATAAGTGAAGACAGTGCTACTGATGAGTTGACCGCAGCCGCTGATCGGAATGAATTCAGCTTAGATGACTTGGATTTCACTACACCTGCACTTGAGCAGACGGATACAGCAGCAAGCGCTGAAACTGTGGCTGATGTCGATGAGTTCAGTCTGGATGATCTAGACTTTGCAATGCCAAGCACTGCCGCGGATAGCGCAACTGATATCAGCGAATTCAGCTTGGATGACTTGGACTTTGGTGATGAGCCAGCGCCCACGGCAGCGGCGGCAGAGACCGCAGCGGTCAGCGAAGCGAGTCTCGATGAGTTTAGCTTAGATGATTTAGACTTTGCGCCAACAACTGAAACAGCCGCAGCACCAGAGCAGCTGTCCGTAGAGCCAGAGCCAGCCAGCCCCATCACTGCCGCGACAGGTTTTGAACTGAGCGATTTGGACGAGTTGGGTAGTGTTGACGATGACTTCAGTTTCTTATCAGGCACTGATGAAACCGCAACTAAACTTGACCTAGCACGCGCCTATATTGATATGGGTGATGCTGAAGGTGCGCGCGATATTCTTGATGAAGTGATCAGCGAAGGTAGTGCTGCACAGCAAGATGAAGCACGTGATTTAATCAGCCAGATCGGATAAATGATGTCCACAGCAGTAACGCCAGCGGCAGCCCAAGAGGCTGCCGCTGGCGTTTTTAGAATCGCATTAGGCGTTGAATACAAAGGCTCTAACTACCATGGCTTCCAATTGCAGGAAGCGGGTACATCAAGTATTCAAGGCCATTTAGAAGACGCCTTACAGCAGATCAATGCCGGTGTGCCCTTGCGTGTCAGTTGTGCGGGGCGCACTGATGCCATGGTGCATGCCTGCGGTCAGGTCGTACACTTTGACACTTCAATTGAGCGGCCGATGCGTGCGTGGATGATGGGCGCTAACCGCTATTTGCCCAAAGATATCAGTGTAGTCTGGGCGCAAGCCGTGCCGATGGATTTTCATGCGCGTTTTAGTGCCATAGCGCGCCGTTACCGTTATGTGATCTACAGCGATGAAGTGCGCCCAGCGCACTTGGCTGAAGAGGTGACTTGGACGCACCAAGCGCTGGATGTTGAAAAAATGCAACGCGCAGCAGCTTGTTTAGTGGGGACGCATGATTTTAATGCCTTGCGTGCCGCTGGCTGCCAAGCTCACTCACCGGTACGCACGATTCATCATTTGCATGTGTTCGAATATGGCAAGTTAATCATTATTGATGTGCGCGCTAATGCGTTTTTACACCATATGGTACGCAATATTGCCGGTGTGCTGATGATGATTGGCGCAGGCGAGCGCCCAGTTGAATGGGCGCAAATCGTGCTGGATAGCTGTGATCGTAAAGCGGGCGGGGTAACAGCAGCACCTCATGGCTTATATATGGTGCAAGTAGAATACCCTGAGCAGTTTGTCTTGCCAGAACGTTATTTAGGGCCGCATTTCTTATCAGGCTTACCTGATATTTCTGTCGATTGAGCAAGGATAAAGTGGTGCGTATACGAACTAAAATTTGTGGTATCACCCGTGTTGAAGATGCACTTGCCGCGGCTTATGCCGGAGTGGATGCCATTGGGTTGGTGTTTTACGACAAAAGCCCGCGTGCAGTGAGTATCGCGCAAGCACAAGCCATTATTGCTGCGCTGCCTCCTTTTGTCAGTACCGTGGGTTTGTTTGTGAATGCGCCGCAGGCTGAGGTGAAGCATATTCTTGAGCAAGTGCCGTTGGACGTGTTGCAGTTTCATGGCGACGAAACACCAGAACAGTGCGACGCGTATGCTCGACCCTATTTTCGCGCGCTACGCATGCAGCCGGGAGTTGATATTGCACACATGGCTGCACAATTTATGCATGCGCAGGCTATTTTGCTGGATGCTTGGGTGCCTGGCATTCCAGGTGGCACGGGCGAGCGTTTTGATTGGGCGAGCATTCCCACTGACTTAGCCAAACCGCTGATTCTCGCTGGCGGTCTAAACGTGGATAATATTGAACAGGCGATGCAGCAGGTGCAGCCTTGGGCGTTGGATGTCAGTGGCGGTGTTGAAGCCAGTCCAGGTATTAAAGACGCAGAAAAAATTCGTAAATTCTTATATGCTGTGCAAATGAAAAATGCGCAGCAATGTGACGGCTTATTTTAATGAGCCGTCAGTAACCTGATCATTAAACACATTTTCTAGTGGGTGCAGTCTAATAGCACTGGCCCGATGCGGAGTAGATAGCTGATGAACAACTGGTTAGTCGATAAACTAATACCTTCAATTATGCGCTCTGAGGCGAAGAAAAGTTCAGTACCTGACGGTGTGTGGCATAAGTGTCCTTCATGTGAAGCGGCGTTATATAAGCCTGAGTTGGAGAAAAACCTAGAAGTCTGCCCAAAGTGTAATCATCACATGCGTATTAATGCGCGGACTCGTTTAGATATATTTTTAGACAAAGAAGGGCGTGAAGAGATTGCCGCCGATCTTGAGCCAGTTGATCGCATTAAATTCCGTGATAGCAAAAAGTATAAAGATCGTCTCACCGCGGCACAAAAGCAAACCGGCGAAAAAGATGCGCTGATTGCCATGAGCGGTACGCTTGAAGGTATGCCAGTGGTTGCTGCAGCCTTTGAGTTTGCCTTTATGGGCGGTTCAATGGGCGCTATTGTCGGTGAGCGTTTTGTGCAAGCTGCCAATGTCGCGCTTGAGCAGCGTTGCCCATTGATTTGCTTCTCAGCATCGGGCGGTGCGCGTATGCAAGAAGCGCTGATTTCTTTGATGCAAATGGCAAAAACTTCAGCCGTGATTGCACGTTTGCGTGAAGAAGGTATTCCGTTTATTTCAGCGCTGACTGACCCCGTTTACGGTGGTGTTTCTGCCAGTTTGGCGATGTTGGGCGATATCATTGTCGCTGAGCCAAAAGCGTTGATTGGTTTTGCCGGTCCGCGTGTAATTGAGCAAACCGTGCGTGAGCAATTGCCAGAAGGTTTCCAGCGCAGTGAGTTTTTACTGGAGCATGGCGCGATTGATATGATCATTGCCCGAGCTGAATTGCGTCCGCGCGTGGCCAGTGTGTTACGTCAATTGATGAATATGCCGACCATTCCAGTCGTGGCAGTGGATGCTGTGGTTGAGGTTGCAGCGGCGCCTGTTGCAGCCGACAGCGCTCAAGCACAGGTATAAAGCATGCAAACGCGTAATCTACAAGACTGGTTAAGCTATTTGGAGCAGTTGCACCCCAGTGAGATTGAGATGGGGTTGCAGCGTGTGCAAACAGTTGCCGAGCGCTTAGGGTTACCGCGTTTAGCGGATAAAATTGTCACAGTCACTGGCACCAATGGTAAAGGTTCGACCTGTGCGTTTTTAGCCAGCTTAGTGGCGCAGCAAGGTTTGCAGGTGGGTGTATACAGCTCGCCGCACTTGCTCGATTATAACGAGCGAGTGCGCATCAATGATCAAAATGTCAGTGATCAGCAGTTGTGTGCTGCCTTTACGGTGGTGGAGCAGGCGCGCGCTGATATCAGTTTGACCTATTTTGAAATGGGTACGCTGGCGGCATTCTGGTTGTTTGCCCAAGCTGATTTAGATGTGGTTATTCTAGAAGTGGGTTTGGGTGGGCGTCTGGATGCGGTGAATATTGTTGATGCTGATGTGTCAGTCATTACCAATATTGGTCTTGATCATCACGATTGGTTGGGCGACAGCCGCGAGTCAGTCGCGCACGAGAAATCGGGTATTTTCCGCAGTGGCCGTCCTGCGGTCTGTGGCGATTTACAGCCGCCAGAAAATTTGCTGGCACATGCGCAAGAATTACAAACACCTTTGTTGCTACGTGGTCGTGATTTTGATCTGACGGTGACGGCTACTGGCTGGAGCTGGCAGGGTGTGGATGGGCAAGGGCAGGTGCTTAGTTTAAATAATCTTGCGCTGCTCAATTTGCCAGTCGAAAATGCTGCTTTAGCACTGCAAGTGTATGCGTTATTGGATTTACCTTGGCAGCCGACTGAGTTACAACGCGGCTTATCTGCTGCGCATATAACCGGGCGCTTACAAAAAATTGAACTCAATTACCAAGGACGTATCTTACAACTGTTGCTCGATGTCGCGCACAACCCACATGCGGCCCATTACCTGAGTCAGCGTTTAAGCGCAGAGCCGTTTGCAGGGCGTCGTTTAGCCGTGCTGGGTATGTTGGATGATAAAGATGTCAGCGGTGTACTGGATTGCATGCAGGCTGTGGTCAGCACTTGGGCGGTAGCTGCATTGCCGACTGGTCGCAGTTGTACGGCTGAGCAACTCGAAGCTGAGCTGTTGTCGCGTGCGGCACAGGTCAAGAGTTACAAGTCGATTGGCCAAGCCATTGCAGCACAATGCGCACAGGCTACGGCGGCTGATCAAATTATTATTTTTGGTTCTTTCTATACTGTTGCGCAAGCGCTACTGTGGTTGCAACAACAGGTATAAAAGTGTCCGATTGTCTTCAACACGCTTAACACTGCACAGTGCCTGTTCATGGCACTGACTCAAATGAGGCTGATATGGCAACTTCTGAAAGCAAACTCAAACAACGTATCATTGGTGCGCTGGTATTAATTGGCTTGGCTGTGGTGTTTTTGCCGATGCTTTTTAAGCAAGAAGATGCCGTGCGCGAAGTGGTTGTGCAAACCCCACCGATGCCACACGCGCCAACACCTGCGCAATACCCTGCGCAAACCGTTGCCATACCTGAGCCACAGTTGGATGACACATGGGAAGAAATAGTTCAGCCAGAAGAATCCTCAGCGGCTGAGGTTGCACCTGTAACGCCTATTACAGCGGCTGCACCTGTTACAGAGACACCCCTAGCGCCTCAAGTGATTGAGCAACCTGCTGAACCTGTGGTTAAACCCGTTCAGCCTGAGCCCGTGGTTAAAGCAGAGCCGGTGACGCCAAAGCCTGCCGCGGCGGCTATTGAGCCCGGCATCGATAAAAATAACTTACCTGTGTCCTGGTCGGTGCAGTTAGCCAGCCTGACGAATAAAACAAACGCTGAAGCGCTGCGCGACAAGTATCGTAAAAAACAATACAACGCCTATATGCGCAGTAAAGACGGTATGCACCGTGTGTTTATCGGACCTTTAATTAAAGAAACCGATGCGCAATCCATGTGCAAAAGTCTGAAAAGCCGTGAGGGGCAGGATTGTTTTGTCGTGCGTTACCAGCCCTAAACTCAATATTGAGGGTTAAAACTACAACAAGCGCTTATCAGCACCTGATGGCTCTGTTAAAATACCGTTTTTGCACAGTGAGTTACTAAGACGTGTCTTTTAATTGGGCCGATGTCCTGATCCTTGGTGTGGTATTTATTTCAGCGCTGATCAGTTTAACGCGCGGGTTTGTCAAGGAAGCACTGTCATTAGCCACTTGGATAGTCGCAGCAATCATTGCTTGGATGTTTGGTGGCAGCTTAGCGCATCATTTCGAAGCTTATATTGAAACGCAATCGATACGGGTTATTACAGCCTGCGCTATTTTGTTTGTAGCGACTTTGTTGGTGGGCGCTGTGGTTAATCTCTTGTTAACACAGTTGATTCGCGCAACAGGTTTAACCGGAACTGATCGCCTGCTTGGCATGGTGTTTGGTGCCGCACGCGGTTTGTTATTGGTGGTTATTATTGTTGGATTGTTGAGCCTTGCGCCGGTAACACAGGATGCGTGGTGGCAGCAATCGAGCTTAATTCCACATTTTCTATTGATTGCTGACTGGTCAAAAAATCTTATTTTAGATTTGTCTGGTGAGTGGATCTCGACAGCTCAAGGTGCTCGGCATTGATGAGCAAACTTAGCAGTTGCTGTTTTTAGCGCTGCCTTTATTCGATTGACATAGCAGGGGTCGCGTTACATGTGTGGCATTGTCGGTATTGTCGGAAAATCAAACATTAATCAAGCGCTGTATGACGCGCTTACCGTACTTCAACACCGTGGCCAAGATGCCGCTGGAATGGTGACATCTAAGAATGGACGTTTGTTTCTGCGTAAAGACAATGGCTTAGTGCGCGATGTAGT
>CANRHT010000047.1 GCA_947630465.1 uncultured Pseudomonadaceae bacterium | reverse complement strand
GCGTGGGCTGTGCAGTCGGCTTTAATAAAAAATCCGTGGTCGCCATAGTGTGCTCCTACCTTAGACATGTACCGCAATAATCAAAGCAAATTCCACGCCAACTCATACAGGCCGTTTTCAAAGCAATGCGCCCTATAAGCGCCACTGCAGGGCAACTGACTGCCACTAATTTGACGTTTAAACGCTCATCACATCTAAGTAACGCGGCTCAGCCTGTGGATTAATGGCTAAACTGGCAAAATCAAACAACTGACGATCCGCCAATTGTGAGGGCGCGACGTTTTGCAGCGCGCGGAACATAATATCCAAACGCCCAGGCGTTTTTTGCTCCCATTCTTGCAACATGCCCTTGACCACTTGGCGCTGTAAATTTTCTTGCGAACCGCATAAATTGCAGGGAATAATCGGGAATTCCTGCAGCTGTGCATATTCAGCAATATCACTTTCTTTGCAATAGGCTAACGGACGAATCACCACATTACGTCCATCATCTGAGAGCAACTTAGGCGGCATAGCTTTGAGCGTACCGCCAAAGAACATATTGAGGAAAAAGGTTTCTAAAATATCATCGCGGTGATGCCCTAGCGCCATTTTAGTCGCGCCAATTTCATCGGCATAAGTGTACAAAGTCCCGCGACGCAGGCGCGAACACAGAGAACAGGTGGTTTTACCTTCTGGAATTTTTTCTTTGACTACTGAGTAGGTGTCTTTCTCAATAATATGGTACTCAACCCCAACCGATTCTAAATAGGCAGGCAATACATGCTCGGGAAAACCCGGCTGCTTCTGATCCATATTCACCGCCACCAAGGAAAACTTGATCGGCGCTACTTTTTGTAAATGCAGCAGCACATCGAGCATCGCGTAGCTGTCTTTACCGCCAGACAGGCACACCATGATTTTATCGCCGTCCTCAATCATGTTGAATTCAGTCACAGCTTCGCCGGCAAGACGGTATAAACGTTTCTGTAATTTCTTTTGCTGGGCTGGCACACTACTCATGACATGATCCGTAACAGGTAAAAAACGGCATTTTACCTGTTACGCTACACAAACCCTAGCGCTGTCTTGTAACTCTTTACTGATAACTGCCTTGGCGCAGCACTCACATTTAATACGAGTTGATCCTGGTGCCCACCTTAGAACACCCTCAATTATTAACCGCTGTGCAACATATATTGCTCGATGAACAACAGGGCATCAGTGAGTTTGCGCTGATCCAACGACTCAAACAGCAACAGCATCCGTTATTTATCAGTGTGGACTTGAGCGATACGCTCAGCTTATTTCGCACGCATTTTATTTTGTTTCATAGCTTGTATGTGTTACGCGACAGTCTGCGCGCGGCAGGTACTTATGATGTGCTGATCAATCCGCTGCGCATTCAATTACAACCTGCCCTCACAACACCTGCAGCCGAGCAAAAAGCGCTGAACACCAGCGATCCACTGCGCGCCTATTATTTAGACTTAGAGCACTTAGCCCGTACCGATCGAGATGCTGTAGAGCAACTGCTGTATCGCGGCATCAATCAGCTCAGCCAGCCGCAAGCCGTCACAGACGCATTAGCAGAATTGGAACTGCAACGCCCCGCACACAAACTTAACCCTCAACAGGTGAAACAGCAGTACCGTCAGTTAGTCAGCCGTCATCACCCTGATCGCGGTGGCTGCACAGAGCGCTTGCAGCGCATCAATCAGGCGATGGCTACGCTGCGCGAGTATCATTTATTAGGCTGACAAATAGGCTAGCGCTTGCCACAGCATTTTAGTTTTAGGCATCGCGCAGCCCGCTGCCTGTGCGGCTTCCAGTGGTGCTTGATAGATCGCCTGCAACTCCATTGGGCGCTTAAGCTTAAAATCATGGTACATACTGGGCAAATACGCTGGCATGCCATCGGTTGATTTGAGCATCATTTGCACGATGTTCTCTGGCAGCGGATAACCACAAGCAGCGGCGGCAGCCATCACTTCATCCATCAATTCGGTGACCAACTCGCGACTGTGCAAGTTACCCATCAGCTGTTCTGTACTGCTGTTGAGCAGCACCGACAAACCGTTATAAGGAATATTCCACACCAGTTTTTGCCAGCGCGCCTGCTGCAGCTTACGTGCCGCTCTAGAATCCAGCCCCGCCAACTTAAACAACTCGGCGCCGTGCTGAGCCAGCATATAGCCTTCGTCGCTTGTGGCTGGGCCACTGTGGTAACCCAAGCTAATCGCACCTTGCGCTTGGTGCTCAACCACGCCTGGCGCACTGCGGTGTACACAAATAAAACATAAGCCGCCCAATAAATGCAGGCTGTCCGCTAGCAACGGGCGCAATTGCTCTTCCACGGCTAAACCGTTTTGCAACAGCACCACCTTGGCTCCCGGCGCAGCAACCTGATTGATCACCGGTGCTAAATCGTTGGTGCTGGTGGTTTTTGTTCCAACAAACAGCCAATCACACTTGGGCATCGCAGCGGGGTCATGCCAAGCGTTCACCTGTGGTAAATGCAAAGTGCCATGCTCAGTACTATTGACCCGCAAACCATTGCCTTTGACCGCTTCATACTCGCTGCGCAATAAAAAATGCACATCAAAACCGGCTCGCGCCAGCATTAAGCCATAAAACCCACCAATCGCACCGGTGCCAATAATGCCAATACGTGGCTGCTGTTGCTTACTCATAGCGTCTCTCTTGTACTGGAAACCGCGCGCACGAAAAAAGTACGCACGGCGCTATTATTTAAGGATTAACCACGAGGGTTTCGTTACCCAAGACACGCTTGGCTTGCAAATAGGCGTTATTCCAATATTTAGAATTCACACTATCCAAGCGCACCGTGCCACCCGATGAGGGTGCATGCACGAAACGTCCGTCACCGACATAGATACCTGCGTGACTGACACGCCCATGTCCAGCCGTGCTGAAAAAGACAATATCACCGCTGCGTAATTGACTGCGTGGCACCTTTTGGCCTTTCATTTGCACCATTTGCTGCGTGGTGCGTGGTAAGCGAATACCCGCCACATCGTTATACACAAAGGTAATTAAGCCACTGCAATCAAAGCCTGACGACGGTGTATTACCACCCCACACATAGGGGGTACCCACTAAACCAATCGCGCGAAATAACACATCATCTGCAACCGGATTAAATACTGCAGACGCGGTAGTGCGCGGTGCAGGTGTTGGTTCAGTGATGGGTGCGCGTGACGAACAAGCTGTTAACAACACAAGACTGGCTAAACCCAGCAAACGGATACTCATCAGCATGCAGTACGTCCTCTTTATAAATAATCAATGCAGCGAACTCTAACAAAACGCTGCTCAGTACCGAGTAAAACTTTCTAATTGCATTTGCTTAAGTCGACTGTAAGTGCGGCGAAAGGCAAAGGCTAAATAGCCATTCATATACAAGTCTTCTAGCGCCACTTCAGCTTCGATATACACCGGAATCCGGCGGTCATAACACTCATCAATCAAAGCGATAAAACGTCGCACACTGTCATCACCCAAAGCGAGCTTTGGCAGTTCACGATCACCCGCATCCACGCGCACCGCGCCGTCTTCAGTACCACGAGCAATCTTAGCCTCGCGCTGCTCACCACCCAACGCGGGCACTGCACTGATCATCAACTGCTCAAACCGATCACACAGCAACATAAATTCTTGCGCGGCAAAGGCCTGCTCACACAGCTGGGCAAACTCACACCAGAGTACTGTAGCGCTATATTCACAGGTTTCTAGGCTTCGTCCACTTAAGTCTAAGCTGGCACGCGTCGATGCTTGACCCGCATTAAGCTGTGCAAACAGCTCTGGCATAACGCTGGCCTGCCCTGCTTGCCGCACCCAATAGCGCTGAATACTGGGACCTTGGTGTAAGCGGTGATCCTGCTCACCATCCACACTGACCAGCAGCATATGCTTTTCAATCGCAGCAATGGCCGGCAGGAGTTGCTGGCGGTTATAACCGCCACTATAGAGCTCAGAGGGCGGCTGGTTGGATGTCGCCACTATGACCAAGCCGCGAGCAAACAAGGCCTGAAATAAACCACCTAAAATCATCGCATCGGCAATATCACTGACAAATAACTCATCAAAACACAACACCTCAATTTCAGCACTGAGCTCGTCGGCTAATTTAGCTAAAGGATCTGCCGTACCCACTAAACGAAACAAGCGCTGATGCACATCTTGCATAAAATGATGAAAATGCTGACGCCGCGCCGGTACAGTCAAACTGCGATAAAACTGATCCATGAGCCAGGTTTTACCACGCCCAACTCGACCGTATAAATACACCCCCTGCCCGTTCGCGGCTTGATGCTGTAACGCCTGATGGCACTGCTCCAAGATCTGCACCGCGGCACGTTGTGCAGAATCTTCAACAAACCCATCCGCCAGCGCCTGCTCATAGGCCTGTAAAGGCGTTGCTTTGTGTTCTGTCATTCTTTACATCCTGCTTGCCATGCCCATACTGCAATTGCAGTGTCAATCTTCACTACAGCGACTCGGTGCCATCTCAGCAGACTCCATGCTGCAGATCACACTTAACGTGCAGTGAATGGTCGCAGATCAAGCCGCAGAAGTACAAACCAATGCAGTATAGAGCGTGCAACACTGAACACACTTCAGCGCACACAGGTGATCAGTGCAGTACAAGTAGATGCCAGCCTCATCTATGCGAGTCTATAGCAGGATACTTGGCTGGAGTCGCATGCGCTTATCTTGCATACTGCACTGACGACTCTCGTTATCATTGAAAGGAAATAGCCATGTCACTGAAATTCTACGAAGATAACGCAGAGCAATTTGCTGCCAACACGCTCGACGTTGATATGAGCGCCATCTATGAGCGCTTTTTATCCGCCTTACCACAACCCGGCCCTATTTTAGATGCAGGCTGCGGTGCTGGACGTGATGTGGCGGCATTCTTACAGTTGGGCTATGAAGTGAGCGGCTTTGATGCCAGTGCTAAACTGGTTGAAATTGCACGCAAGGTCAGCAACATTGAGATCCAGCACAGCACTTTTTTAGCCTATGAAAACGAACAACGCTTTGCTGGCATCTGGGCCTGCGCTTCGTTATTGCACGTACCAGCGGCACAATTGAATGGCACACTGCGCCATTTAGCTCAGCTATTAATGCCGCAAGGGGTTATTTACGTATCCTTCAAATATGGCGAAGACGACAATGTACGCGATGGCCGTCATTTTACCAACTGCACGGAAGAGCGCTTAATTGGCTTTTTAGCCGGCACAGGCCTGACCTTAGATAGCTTTTGGGTGAGCAATGATCAACGCCCTGAGCGCAGTGATGAGCAGTGGCTGAATGCGCTGCTGCTGGCACACTGAGTACTCCTCAAAATCACACTGAAACTACACATAAAAAAGCGCCGCAATGGCGCTTTTTTAGTCTGTGTTCACCTACTCCCCTGATTTGGCTTAACTCTGTGTGGCCTCGCTGGGCGTTGGTATGCGTAACACCACGACATACAGCAGCGGCACCACCACTAAGGTCAAGATCGTAGCAAAGGTCAGACCAAACATAATCACCACTGCCATACTCTTAAAGAAGGGGTCAAACAGCAGCGGTGCAACACCTAAAATGGTGGTAAAAGCCCCCAAAAACACCGGTCGTGCACGACTCACCGCGGCATCAATCACAGCAATAAAGGGCGGCTTACCCTCACGTATTTCCACATCGGCCTGATCGACTAACACAATCGAGTTCTTCACCAACATCCCCACCAAGCTCAGGCAACCTAAGATGGCCATAAACTCAAAAGGCACTTGGAAAATAACTAAACCCACAGTCACACCAATAATCGCTAAGGGCGCGGTGAGCCAAATCACTAAAGGTTGGCGCAGTGAGTTAAACATCAACACCACAGCTAAAATCATCGCGGTAAAGCCATAAGGCGCTGAGATCGCGAGACCTTCATTGGACTCATTGGAATCTTTATATTCACCATGCCATTCCAAGCTGTAACCTGGCGGCAGCTCAATGGCCTCGATCTGTGGTTTTAAGCGATTGAACAAGGGATCAGCCTGCTCGCCCGGCAAGGGGTCGGTCTGCGCCATAATGGTTGGAAAACGATCCACGCGACGTAAAATCGCATCGGCCCACTCAACCTTAACCTCGCTGACCAATTGACTGATGGGCAAGTATTTATGCGCAGTAGGACTATAGACTTGGACGTTTTCAATATCTTGCGCCAGCTCACGCTCGCTTAAGGGAGCACGGGCGATAATGGGAATCAGTTTATCTTTTTCACGATAGACACCGACACGCTCACCGGTAAACGCACGATTTAAAGCTTGACTGATCTGGGTGATATCAACACCCGCACGGCGTGCCGCCACTTCATTGACCACTGGGCGCAGCACCGGCGTTTTATCACGCCAGTCATCTTGAATCGCAATCGCCCCTGAGTCTTGCGCCATAATGGTTTTAGCTTGCTCAGCCAAATTGCGCAGCACCGTTGCTTCTGGGCCCTTAAAGGCCACTTCAATCTTTTTACCACCACCACGGCCCAGCATAAACTTCCAAACTTTAATGGCGGCTAACGGGTGACGCTCGGCCAACTCATGCTGTAACTCATCCACCAACTCGGCAATACCTGAGTCATCCTCCACATCAATCAACAGCTGCCCATAACTGCTATTAGGGTCTTCTGGGCTGTAGGTGAGCATAAAGCGCAAACCACCCTGACCGACAAAGCGTGTGACATGTGTCACTCCCTCTTTGTCCTGCACGTAGTCCGCCATCGCTGCTAACTCTTGCGCCGTTTCACGAATGTCCGAACCTTGCGGCAGATACATATCCACGACAAATTGTGGCCGCGCCGAATCGGGCATAAAGCCGGGTTGCACCCATTTAAATCCAAAAATGGCACTGCCCAGTAATGTCAGCATTAACGCCCCAGTAAAGAGACGATGACGCAAGGCTACATTGAGCAATCCACGGTAGCGAAATAAAACACCGCTTTGTTTTTCTTGCGCATCAGCGGGCTTAACTTTCACTTTCAGCAGGGTTACGCACAGCAGCGGCGTTAAAGTGACCGCGAACAGCCAGCTGAACAGCATGGAATAGAGAATCACCCAAAACAATGAGCCGGCATATTCACCCATATCCGTTGGTGACAAGCCAATCGCGCTAAAGGCTAAAATACCCACCACAGTGCCACCGAGTAACGGCATTTGCGTGCCTTTCACCACAGCACTAGCAGCACTCTCAGCCGCCTCGCCGCGCTCCATGCGCACTAAAATGCCATCGGTGACTACAATGGCATTATCCACCAACATACCCAGCGCAATAATCAACGCACCCAGCGACACCCGCTGCATGGCGATATTATCCATGTACATGGTGATTAAGGTTGCTGCGACGGTCAGCAGTAACACGGTGCCAACAATAACGCCGCTGCGCCAACCCATAAAAACAATCAGCACCAACACCACAATTGCCACGGCGGCGGCTAGGTTAGCAACAAAACCATCCACAGCTTCGCGTACCGAATCAGACTGATACGAGACGATCTGTAAATCAATGCCAATTGGGCGCTGTGAATCCAACTCTTTTAAACGCGCGCGCACCGCATCGCCCATATCGACAATGTTACCGCCAGCCACTTGAGAAATACCCAAACCGATCGCAGGCTTGCCATCAAAGCTCATCAAGGCGCGCGGTGGCTCAACCGTGGAGCGGGTGATAGTGGCGATGTCTTTAAGAAAAATCACCTGCTCGCCGCTGGGCGAACCTAAAGCGATATCACCCAAGGCCTGCACGGAATCGACTTGGCCTTGCGGGCTGAACTGCACACGCTGTGCACCAATTAATAGATTACCGGCATCTGTAATCACGTTTTGCTGACGTAACGAGCGATAAATATCGTCTTGCGCAATGCCTAACTGTGCGGCTTTCGCAGCGGCAATTTCAATAAAAATCGCCTCTTCTGGCTCACCCAAGGTGGCTACGCGTGCCACTCCCGGCACCTGTAATAACTCACGTTCAAGGTCATCTAAGTAGTCTTTGATCTCTTGTAAGCTGTAACCTTCACCGGTGACCGCAAAAAACAGTGCATACACATCGCCAAAGTCATCATTAACAAAAGACGGCCCCGCACCCGGTGGTAGCTTGTATTGAATGTCATTGACTTTACGTCGCAGCTTATCCCACACCTGCTCCAGCTCCGCGCGACTGGAGGCAAACTCTAAGTCGATTTCCACTTTAACCAAAGAACTGCCCATGCGTGAGACGGAAGTGACTTCTTTCAGTTCTTGCAGTTGCTGCACCGCTTCTTCAATCACCTCAGTGACTTCTTCAGCCACTTGCTCAGGCATAGCGCCGGGATAAGAGGTGGTAATCGCCGCTTAGCGAATCACAAACTCGGGGTCTTCAAAGCGCCCAAGTTTTTCGTAACTGATATAGCCACCCAGCAACACCAGCAGAGTAAACATCCAAGCAATGGTACGCTTAGCCAGTGTGTATTGCGCAATATTCACTTTAAAATACGCCTTTTATTGATGATCAAGCCGAGCTTAAAGCTCACGAACTAACATACCGTCACGCAATTGACTGACGCCAGCCGTGACAATGCGCTCGCCGCCCTCAAGCCCTTTATGCACCAAAATATCTGTACCTAACACCTCACCCACCTCAACCTCTTGCAGGCTGACGCGTGATGTTTGCGGATCGACTTGCCAGACACCAGTCACGTTATCTGCGCTGGAGTAAATCGCTTGCAAGGGCACTTTAACCAGCCCATCACTCATTCCAGCCAAGTCTTGCTGCGGCACAACACTCACTGACATGCCCGGTAACACGGTCAAGGTATAGCCCGGCTCAAGCGCCATCACCACTTCATAACTTTGTGTTTGACTGTCGCTGGCTGCCGAAAAAGATTTTAAGGTGATCGGCAACAGCTCTTGCGGTTGATCAGCAAAAATAGC
The DNA here is from genome assembly GCA_947630465.1 of uncultured Pseudomonadaceae bacterium. Taxonomy (GTDB): domain Bacteria; phylum Pseudomonadota; class Gammaproteobacteria; order Pseudomonadales; family Pseudomonadaceae; genus Denitrificimonas. The sequence continues at coordinate 2,580 of CANRHT010000047.1, read as the reverse complement.
AAAGCCTGCCAACTGCTTAGGCGTATTGCGCACCACACGCTCGGGCACATTAATCACAATTTCTAAATTGGCTAAATCTTGCAGACTGACGATGGCTTCTTTGTCTTGCACGTTGCTGTAGTTTTCTACATAACGCTTGGCCACTACGCCATTAAAAGGTGCAACTAAACGTGTGTCGTCAAAGTCCTTTTTCGCTAGGGCATATTCGGCTTGTGCAACATCCATCGCGGTGCGCTGCTTATCCACTTCAGCTTTCGCCACCGCTTGGCTGCGCTGCCACAGTTGTTCAACACGCTGATAATCGGTGCGCGCTTTGTTGTAGCTGGCCAAGGATGAGCGCATTTGAATGCGGTAATTGGCATCATCGAGACGCGCGACCAAATCACCTTTTTGCACATGTTGGCCTTCTTCAGCAGGCAGTTCTATCACCTGCCCAGCAACGTTAAAGGCGAGATCAGCACGCTGCGCGGCACGCACACGTCCAGGAAAGCGCAGGTTTGACGCTTGATCAGAAGCACCGACCACCAACATAGGCACGGGACGTGATACTTCAGCCTGTTCAGTGGCCTCTTAGTTATCCGTGCACCCTGCGAGCAAGCCCAGTACAACGGCGCTCACCAGCCAATTTCTATGCTTTATCAACCTGCGTTCTCCTGATGACTACAGCAATAACGCACCCCGACTCGGTACATTATTATATAAATAGCGCACCAGTTTACTGCATCGACACCGCTTAGCAACGCCTTGCATTGCCAGCCAACAATGTGTCTCTTGCTTACATGGCAGTGAATCGCCGGGTATTAAGCGCGCCCCAGCAGGACAAATAACGGATAACGGCGACCATTTTTATGTTCAATATTAAAAATCTCGCGGTAGCTTAAATCCTTAAAACCAACACGCTGTGCTATCTCAAGTAATTGCTGCGGCGCAAAGCCAAAATGCACCACACCTTTACCTGCATTATCACCATGGAAACTGCCATCTTCTTGATACAAATCCACCAACGCTAACTGTCCACCCTGATGCAAACACTGGTGCATACAGGTCAACAGCTTTTCAATATCCGCCACATGATGCAGCGCCATACTGCTGATCACGCCGTCATACACATCATGTAAACCGCAGAAAATATCCTGTTCGAGCGTGGCTATATTGGCAATATTTTTATCAATTAACTTGCTCAGCATAGCTGCGGATGTATCTAAAGCGGTCACCTGCTGCACCTGCGCCGCCAATGGCACACTGACAGCGCCGGTGCCCGCGCCAAAATCCAACCAGTGCTGCGCTTTACTCAAGCTCAGCAACGGAAAAACCTGGTCCGTTAAGGCGGCCAACTGCTGGGAAATGGGACTGTGTTCAAAACGCTCGGCGGCACGGACAAAATGTGCATCGGCTAAAGTTGCGGTTTTATCAGTCATTAGCAAAGTATCCTCATTCATAATCTATTTACGGCTTAATCATATCGCCACAGGCGGCTATACGCCATCGAGATCACCTGTGCTCAACACCTAATAGCGCTGTTTTAGTCGATCAGGACTTGACTGCATCACTGATCCAATCCGCCAAACCATCCGGCACAATGAGCTCATGCTGCGCGCGTGTACAGGCGGTATATAAACTGGAAAACAAGCGCGCACGATGATCGGCATTATGGTGTGCAGCGGGGGCAACTAATAAATCTTTAGACAAATACACACTGGCAAATTCCATATTTTTTGTATCCACGACCCGCGCCAAAATAATGCTGCCGCCACCTTTGCGCATATGCCGATCCACCGCTGTTTGAAAATCCGCCTGCGAATAGCCTTTATCGAGCATCCGCTCAATCGCCTCAAAGGATGGGTTGTGCGCCATCGCAGCACTCAATGCATCCCAACTGGCATAACGAAAAATCAAACCATGGCGCGGCCGCGTGCCTTTGCTGTACAACTCAATGCAGTCTTGAGCAAAGGTCATAAAATCTTTAAAAGTGGCGCGCGCTAAACGAAAGGAGGCGCCGGCATGGGTTAAACGCTGAAACCAAGCAAATAAATCAAACTCATCTGCGACAATAATAGTGGTCGCACGCTGCGGTATTTGCCAGCCACTGTAATGCTGCAGATGAGTGCAATGATCCGCACGCCCAGCAAACAGTTCCTTAGTCGCCCCCGGATGCGCTTGAATCAATGGGTTCACCACGTTTTCCACTTGCTTACCAAGACGAATCGACTGGGTAATTGCACGCTGGCGAATCACATCGCTGCGCACCGGTGCCATAGCGTTTAAATTCTGCAACTCATCACTTAAAGTGATCACCGCTTGCGGACTGCGATCGAGCACTTGCAGCATCGGCGTGGGAATATCATGCCCCTCATCGACAATGATATGAGTGTAGTGCGGATCCAGCACTTCGCCGGTTAACGACAGTAGTTTAATCCGGTGATAGCCACGAATCGGCAAGCGAATGTGCGCTTCTGAAGGGCGAATCAACTCGCGCCAATACAGATTAACCTTTTCTAATAAAACTGCTTTATCCACCACACTCAGATGACTGGCAATCGCCACCGGCAGATGAGTCAATTCAATCTCAGCCGCGGTGGT
>CANRHT010000046.1 GCA_947630465.1 uncultured Pseudomonadaceae bacterium | reverse complement strand
GTATTGATTAACTTGCATCCTGAGATTTCTACTCACCTTGAGTGTTTTCAACGGGTGATTGAAATTGTTAATCAAGAACCAGAACTCTTACAAATCTGTCGACATAACTTTATGCGTTATCGCACGCTTGGCTACCAACCGGCACGGGTTGAGCTTTAAGCAGCGCCTGTATCAATCGCGTATTTTGCCAGTGTTCTATCCATATTCTTTCCGTTTGGGCATTTCTTTACCAAGCAAGATAGCCGCTTAGGCTCAAGCCTGATAAAATCGAGCAATTACCTCAATTTTCCGCATATTTCGCAAAGGCCCAATTCATGAGCAGCAATAAAACTTCTTTAAGCTACAAGGACGCTGGCGTAGATATCGACGCAGGCGAAGCACTGGTTGAACGCATTAAAGGCGTGGCAAAACGCACTGCACGTCCAGAAGTCCTTGGTGGCTTGGGTGGCTTTGGTGCTTTATGTGAAATTCCTGAAGGCTACCGCCAGCCCGTATTAGTCTCTGGCACCGATGGTGTGGGCACTAAATTACGCTTGGCGATTGATCTGAACAAACATGAAAAAATCGGTATCGACTTGGTCGCTATGTGTGTTAATGATTTGATCGTCAGCGGCGCTGAACCTTTGTTTTTCTTAGACTATTACGCCACCGGCAAACTCAACGTTGATATCGCTGCGCAAGTCGTGACTGGAATTGGTGAAGGCTGTGAGCAAGCCGGCTGTGCCTTGGTGGGCGGTGAAACGGCTGAAATGCCCGGCATGTACAGCGGTGAAGATTATGACCTCGCAGGTTTCTGCGTCGGCGTGGTAGAAAAATCTGAAATCATTGATGGCACCCAAGTCGCAGCCGGTGATGTATTGATTGCACTGCCTTCTTCCGGTCCACACTCCAACGGCTACTCTTTGATTCGTAAAATCATTGAAGTGGCTCAAGTGGATATCAAAACGGCACAACTGGATGGCGCAGCGCTCAGCGACCTACTGATGGAACCGACGCGTATTTACGTTAAGCCACTGCTGAAACTGATTAAAGACACTGGCGCGGTAAAAGCCATGTCGCACATTACGGGCGGTGGTTTGCTGGAAAACATTCCACGTGTCTTGCCCGCTAATTCACAAGCGGTGATTGATGTTGCCAGCTGGACCCGCCCTGCGGTGTTTGACTGGTTACAAGAACACGGCAACGTCGATGAAGTTGAAATGCACCGCGTACTCAACTGCGGTGTAGGCATGGTGATTTGTGTGGCCGCCGAGCAACAAACAGCGGTCCTCGCACACTTGCAAGCCAATGGCGAAAAGCCATGGGTGATTGGCCACATTCAAACCGCCGATGCGAACGCTGAGCGTATTGTCCTTAACAACCTAAAAAGCCATTAATGACTGACTCTAAAACCTGCAATATCGTTGTCCTGATCTCCGGATCAGGCAGCAACTTACAAGCCATTATCGATGACTTAAGTGAGCACCCACAGGCACGTATCTGTGCGGTGGTCAGCAATAAAGCCGATGCCTATGGTTTAGTGCGCGCGCAGCAGGCGGGTATTGCCCAGCATGTACTCAATCATAAAGCCTTTGCTGACCGCTTAGCCTTTGATACAGCGTTGATGCAGGTCATCGATCAGCATCAACCTGACTTGGTCGTGTTAGCCGGCTTTATGCGCATTCTGACCCCTGAGTTTACGCGCCACTATGCGCAGCGCTTGCTCAATATCCACCCATCGCTGCTGCCTAAACATAAAGGCTTGGATACCCATCAGCGTGCGCTGGATGCATGTGATCAAGAGCATGGCTGCAGCGTGCACTTTGTCACTGAGGAACTTGACGGCGGCCCGGTAGTCATACAAGCAGCCATCGCGGTGCAACGCGATGAGACCGCCGAGCAACTCGCTCAGCGTGTGCATGCTTTAGAGCATCAAATCTACCCCTTAGCCGTACGCTGGTTTGCCGAAGGTCGCCTGCGTCTAGGCGAGCACGGTGCCCTACTCGACGAGCAACCCTTGGCCAGCTCTGGCTTTCAGTTCCAATCTTAGGAGACTACTTTATGCGTCGCGCACTCGTTCTTTTTCTCGCAGCATTGAGTCTACCCGTCAGTGTATGGGCTGCAGAACTGCAACCTTTCTCAGCCAGTTACACCGCAGATTTTAAGCAAGTCCCCGTCAGTGGCTCGGCACAGCGCAGTTTAGTAGCGCAAAGCGATGGCGTTTGGAAACTGGATTTTTCTGCCTCAATGTTTATCGCCGGTTTAAACGAAACCAGTTGGCTGACCCTGCATAACGATGATGTACAACCACTGAAATACCGCTACGCACGTAAAGGTATGGGTAAGTCAAAAAAGATCAAACAAGACTTCAACTGGACCACTCAGCAAGTCACTGGCAGTGATCGTAACGACCCGATCAACGCCACCTTAATCCAAGGCGTACAAGACAAAGCATCCTACCAACTGGCCTTACAACGTGATGTTGCTGAAGGTAAAACCAGTATGTCCTATCAAGTGATGGATGGTGATGAGCTCGATACCTATGATTTTCGTGTCTTAGGCGAAGAAAGCGTTGAAACCATGGTCGGCACCGTTGACGCCATTAAAGTCGAACGCGTGCGTGATCCTACTCAGAGCAAGCGTATTACCGTTTTATGGTTTGCTAAAGACTGGGATTTCTTATTAGTGCGTCTGCAACAAGTCGAAAAAGACGGTAAGGAATATCAAATCGTTTTAGAAAACGGCAGTGTGAATAACAAAGAAGTGAAGGGTCGCGGTTAAGTATCTATTTATTTATTAAAATAACTGCGATAACAACGATCTAATCAAGATTGATTGATATCAATATATTTTATCTTCTTATAGACTATAGTCTTAGCTTATACACTTACTTCACGTTGTTAATTAAAACTGCTTTAAGGAGCTATCCAGCATGGCGATGAAAACACTACGTGCAACGGGCCACATGGGCGCCGGTATGACGATTGAAATCATGTGCGGTGAGCACAAAATCTATATGGATCAGCCAAAAAATGCAGGCGGTGCAGACTTAGGCCCTGCGCCACCGGAGTTGATTTTAGCGGCATACGCAGGTTGCGTGGGTAGTTTAGGCCGCATTATCGCGTTCCAAGAAAAAATCACTTTGCGCGGTATGAGCTTTGAAGTAGAAGCAGATTACGACCCAGACCACTTGATGGGCCGTGAAACTGATCAGCGTGCGGGCTTCCAAGAGATGCGTTTAAAGGTCAAGATCGATGCTGACTTGGATGATGCCGCTAAGCAAGCGTTTTTAGATAAAATCGAAGAGCGCTGCCCAGTGGGTGACAACTTGATCAACTCAACTAAGTTGGTCACGGTATTGGCACAATAAGCCTTTACTGTACTGGTGCTTAAGCTGCATATATTGCATTAAATATCAGACCAAAAAAACCGCGAATCAATCGCGGTTTTTTTATATCAGGCTACAGCGCTTAGCGACTGAGCTCGACTAACAGCTTATTGAGACGCTGCACATAAGCCGCAGGATCTTTAATGCTGTCACCGGCTGCCAAGGCCGCCTGATCAAACAAGATCAAGGACAAATCAGCAAAGCGCTCGTCATCCGTTTCAGCATCCAACTTTTCCACCAAGCTGTGCGCTGGGTTAATCTCAAAGACAGGCTTCGACTCGGGCACTTTTTGACCGCTGGCTTCAAGAATCTGACGCATTTGCAGACCTAAGTCCTGCTCTCCAATCGCCAAAATAGCAGGCGAATCCGTCAGGCGGTGCGATACACGTACATCCGCTACTTGATCGCCCAGCGCGGTTTTAAGGCGTGTCACTAGCGCTTCTTTACTCTTCGCGACTTCGTCTTGCGCTTGCTTATCTTCTTCAGTATCCAGCGCGCCTAAGTCCAAGTCACCACGGGCAACATCAACAAAGGTTTTGCTATCAAACTCAGTTAAGTAGCTCATCAACCACTCATCAATGCGGTCGGTGAGCAGCAGTACTTCCAGACCTTTTTTACGGAAGACCTCCAAGTGCGGGCTGTTTTTCACCTGCGCGTAGCTTTCGCCAGTCAGGTAATAGATTTTGTCTTGGCCTGCTTGCATGCGCTCAATGTACTGCGCTAAACCTACAGTTTGCTCATCGTTACCGCTGAGGGTTGAAGCAAAACGCAGCAAGCCAGCAATTTTTTCTTTATTGCTAAAGTCTTCAGCTGGTCCTTCTTTGAGTACTTGACCAAAGGCGGTCCAGAACTTGGCGTAATCCTCTGGGCTGTTCTTGGCCATTTTCTCCAGCATATCCAGGACACGCTTAGTCAGCGCCGCCTTCATGCTGTCGATCACTGGATCTTTCTGCAGAATCTCACGCGAAACGTTGAGTGATAAGTCGTTGGAATCAACGATACCCTTCACAAAACGCATATACAGCGGCAGGAACTCATCCGCTTGATCCATAATAAACACGCGCTGCACATAGAGTTTTAAGCCACGTGGTGCTTCACGCTGGTACAAATCAAACGGCGCACGCGTGGGTACATACAAAAGTGAAGTGTATTCGAGCTTACCTTCAACCTTGTTATGACTCCACGCCAACGAATCTTCAAAGTCGTGCGATACGTGCTTATAAAACTCCTGGTACTCTTCGTCTTTAATATCAGTACGCGGGCGCGTCCATAAAGCACTGGCGCGGTTCACCACTTCCCACTCAACATTCACCGGCGCATCGGCCTCATCATCACCCGCCGCTTCTTTAGGAAGCTCAATCGGCAGTGCAACGTGGTCAGAGTATTTTTTAATGATATTACGCAAGCGCCAGCCGTCAGCAAATTCGCTTTCTTCTTTTTTCAGATGCAAAACAATGCGGCTACCGCGCTCAGCTTTTTCAATCTTAGACAGATCAAACTCACCTTCACCCAATGAACTCCAGAGCACACCTTCTGTAGCAGGCGTACCGGCGCGACGGGTAAAGACTTCAACTTTGTCAGCCACAATAAAGGCTGAATAAAAACCCACCCCAAACTGACCAATCAGCTGTGAGTCTTTTTTTGCATCACCGGATAAGTTTTTGAAAAACTCAGCGGTACCTGACTTAGCAATGGTACCCAAATGATTGATCACATCATCGCGACTCATACCGATGGCATTGTCTTCAATGGTTAAAGTGTTGGCTTCTTTATCAAAACTGATACGGATTTTGAGCTCAGCATCACCATCGAGCAACTCAGGTGCCGACAGCGCTTCAAAACGCAGTTTATCGGCGGCATCGGATGCGTTAGAAATCAGCTCGCGCAGAAAAATCTCTTTATTCGAGTACAGCGAGTGAATCATCAAATGCAGCAGTTGTTTGACTTCGGTTTGAAAACCTAATGTTTCTTTTTGTGCTTCAACAGCCATCTTCATTAACTCCATATCCACTAATACATGCCACGCTATGCTGGCGCTGCTGTGGATATGGGGCTCAATGACAAAAAAACAACTGTTGGTTTAAGGCTCTAGCAAACGAATATCACTGATATCAGCCGGCATTACAGTAAAACTGACAGTGCCCGGCGCTTTCACCGTACGACTGATGATCAAAGCACCCTCAGCATCTAAGCCGACAAAACGCCCGGTGACCTGATTGCCCTTAGTGGTTTGCAAATGCACTTGCAAACGCTGATATTTTTTTGGGTTAACCAACAAGCGCTGCAAGGAAAAACGTAAACGACGATCATTGACGCGTGCACTCTGTACAGATTCCACAGTGGCTTGCGGTATGACAGCGTTATCTACAGCGTCAGTTTGCGGAGCATATTTAGGGTATTGATCGCCGGCAATACTCCAACCAATGCGCTCATCTTTAATCAAGCGCAGCGCCAGCTGACGGCGCTGCCCTAACACATCAGCATTTATCGTCACATCCAGCGGTGACACTAAAGTCTTTGCGGTTTCAAAAGGCTGCACCCGTGCTGAGCCCACAGCAAAGCGGCGCTGTAGATAATCTTCGATGACATATTCTAAGGTACTGACATTGTCATAATGACGGTCCACTTGCCCATCAATATAACGCAAGCGATTGGTCAGCAACTGCACCTCACCACTCATCGAGGTTTTAAAGTGCGGTGGCAGCACTAAATGAAAGTTACCCACCAGTAAATTAGGGGCTTGGCTGAGTAAATCCAAATGCAATGTGTAGCCACGACTGATGCGCCGTGCTTCTGGCAAGGAACGCTCTTGGCTCAGCCACATAATTTCAATCTCGGGCAGAGCGCCAATATCTTGCGGCAACACATCCAAGCGTAACCTCGGCGGTTGCGTAGCCAGCGAGCGCTCGGGTAAGGCAATACGCAGCTCACGTTGCGCGAAAAAATCATCACCTTCGCGCAGCACTAAAACACCATCAATCAGCTCACCATAGTGCGGTTTAAAAGCTTGGCCATGTAATTCACCATGGAGCTCGATCGATACAGGAGCAACGCTATCGGCCGTAGTGCGCCAGTTCAAACTCAGCAGCGCCTGCATTTTTTCTGCATCACTGCTCGCTAACTGAGTAAAACCCGCGGTTAAGGGCACCAAACTTAAAGCCATTACCACCACAGCTTTACGCGCCACCGCCCAGCAACGCACAATAAACAGTAACAATACCGGCGGAAAAAAACTGCCAAGCCCCCAGAACAAACTGGTCTGAAACGCCAAGATCAGCAGCCATATCAGGCTCAGCACCAGCAGCAGAACACCACCTAAAATCAGCAAAGCAGCCATGCTAACGTCCTTAATAAAATAAATAACAGGTGCTTAAAAAGATCGGCACACCGAGACAGCTGAGCACAGCAAGTGCTGCGTTTTAAACTACAGCATAAATTGTGCTTATGAGTATGTCGCTTGCTCGTCACTTTAACCTGACCCACACCATAGTGCGCACAGGTACTTCAGTTACAACCAGCTAAATATGCAATAATACGAGTGTATTTGTTTAGAATACGCTGCTTATTTTAACCACAATGGAGATTGAATATGCAAAAGCCTTTCGTAACCGCCCTTCTACTTGCCGCGACCTTAGGTCTAGCGGCTTGCGATAGCGAACCACAAGACAAACTGGATGCAGCCAAAGAATCCTTATCTGAAGCCGCTGACTCAATTCAAGAAGCCGCTCAAGAAACCAAAGCAGCTATTGAACAAAAAGCTGAGCAAATAGCAGAAGAAACACCAACCGGTGCAGAAATCTCCCAAGCCGCACAAGACACCGCCGACGAAGTGACAGCTGATGTGAAAGCCGCTACTGAAGCTGCAAAAGAAAAAATCGACGCTGCCGTTGATGCCAGCAAAGAGGCTGCTGCAGACGCTAAAGATGCGACTCAACAAGCCTTAGAAGATGCTAAAGACAGCGCTAACGCTACCACTGAAGAGATCAAGCAAGACAGTCAAGATGCCGCTGACGAAGCTAAAGCTGACGCTCAACAAGCATTAGAAGAAGCCAAAGACAGTGCTGACGCTACTGCTGCAGAGATCAAACAAGACAGCAAAGATGCCGTTGATGAAGCTAAAGCTAAACTGCATGAGGCCACACAAGCCGAGTAAAACCTGCTGACTCAATGCACAATTAAACACGCGCGCAGCCAGAACAGCTGCGCGCGTGTTTTCAGCTCATCTGCGACACGGTTTGTTAGCTGATACTCCACAGTTCCATCTATCTTGATCAAAAACATTCATCTCATTGCTAATGATCAGCGTATCGGCTAAAAAAATCGGCGTTTCACCCAACATTTCACTCTTCAAAATCCCACCACGGATGCACTGATGCAGCAACTTCTCTGGTTTCGTAATGATCTGCGTATTCACGATAACACCGCCTTAAGTGCCGCTATGCAAGCCGGCCCTACCGTTGCGGTGTTTCTGTTAAGTCCGGCCCAGTGGCATGCGCATGATGATGCGGCCTGCAAAGTAGACTTTATTCTGCGCAATCTTGCTGAACTCAAACAGCAGTTGGCAACGCTCAATGTGCCCTTGCTCATTCGTAGCTGTGATTATTGGCATGATGCGCAGCACGTCATCAGCGAACTCTGCCAACAACTGTCCATAAGCGCGGTGCATGTCAATACCGAATACGGCATTCATGAAAGTCAGCGCGATGCAGCGACCGGCGTAGCGCTGGTTGATCAAGGTATTTTATTTCACAGCCACCATGATCAGCTGCTATTTAAACCCGGTAGCATCCTCACGCAAAGCTCGACTTATTTTAAAGTGTTCAGCCAGTTTCGTAAGGTCTGTTATCAACAGCTACACAGCGCCATCCCCGCATCTGTGGCCACTCCTTCAGCGCAAGCAGCTTTAAACATCAGCAGCGATGATGTCCCAAGCCACCTCACTGCATTCACGCCCATTGCCGCCGAACAACAAGCGCTGTGGCCCGCCGGCGAACAGGCCGCGCAGCAGCGCCTCAAGCGCTTTGCGGCGGGTGCAATTGATGGTTATTTAGAGCAACGTGATCTGCCCGCGCAGCCCGGCACCAGTCAACTATCACCGTATTTAGTTGCGGGTGTAGTGTCGATACGCCAATGTTTACACGCGGCCTTAGCCGCTAATCAGGGTGAGTTCTCGTCAGGCAAGCAGGGCGTCATCACTTGGGTAAACGAGTTGCTATGGCGTGAGTTTTATACTCATATTCTTGTTGGCTATCCAAAGGTGTCACGCAACCGTGCGTTTAAACCTGAAACAGAAATGCTGGCGTGGCGCGATTCAGAAAAAGATTTGCTGGCGTGGCAGCAAGGTCGCACAGGTTTTCCAATCATCGATGCGGCCATGCGCCAGCTCTTAGCAACGGGCTGGATGCATAATCGCCTGCGCATGATTGTGGCGATGTTTCTTACGAAAAACTTATTGATTGACTGGCGTGCCGGCGAACGCTTTTTTATGCAGCATTTAATTGATGGCTCCTTAGCAGCCAACAATGGTGGCTGGCAATGGAGCGCATCAACCGGTACCGATGCTGTACCTTATTTCCGTATTTTCAACCCGGTCAGTCAATCGAAAAAGTTCGACCCCAATGGTGATTTTATTCGACGTTGGATACCCGAACTCAAGCACCTCAGCGCCAAAGAAATCCATCAGCCCAAACTGCTCAGCGGCTTATTTGGTACAGCTGATTACCCCAAACCCATTGTGGATTTATCCAGCAGTCGCGACCGAGCCTTAGCCGCATTTAAAAACTTACCACCACGCAGCGAACTGATAAACGACTAGCCCTGCATCTGTAGTGCGCCACTGTTTTAGGTGGCGCGCTGCTGATCAGTCTTGAGTCAGCTGTTGCTCTTTTTTTGATAGCGATCCAGCACGGCTAATAAGACAATGACAATACTGGCCGGCAGCAGCCAGCCCATTTGTTGCCCGGCGAAAGGCAGGCGACTGAAAAAATCTGGCACCCAAGCGGATAATTCTGCTGCAGTTAAACCATCGGCTACACCAAATACTAACGTGACCAGCAAAGTACCGCGAAATATCAGCGGTGCGCTATGCCAACAGCTTTTGAGCAAACTCAATACCACCAAAACAATGGCTAACGGATACAGCCCTGTCAGTACAGGTACGGAAATTTGAATCAACTGCTCCAAGCCCTGATTGGAAACAACCCAGCTAAACACTGTAAAAAATATCACCAAATACTTATACGACCAGCCAAAAGCATTGCTAAAAAACTCGCCGCAAGCCACCAGCAAACCCACTGCGGTGGTTAAACAGGCTAAAGCAATCACCAGCGCCAACAACAGATTACCCACAGCGCCAAACGCATGCTGTACATATAAGGCCAATACTTGCCCACCATTTGCCGCATCGCTGGCAATGCTTTGACTGGTGGCGCCCAAATAAAATAAGGCGATATAGACAACTGACAAGCCCGCAGCAGCAATCAACCCCGCAAAAATTGTATAACGGGTGACCATGCGCTCCGACTGCACACCTTTATTGCGCAATGCTGTGGTAATCACCACACCAAAAGCTAAAGCGCCCAAGGCATCCATCGTCAGATAACCTTGCAAAAAACCTTGTAAAAACGCTTCTTGCTGATAAATATCGAGCGCCTGCCCCACGGTACCCGCGGGCTTAAAAATCGCGGCACTACCCAATACCACTAACGCCAGCAATAAAACAGGTGTGATAAAAGTGCCAATTCGCTCAACAATTTTATTCGGCGTAATGGCTAAAAATAACACCAGCGCAAAATAGAGTGTTGAATACATCAATAAACCTAAGCGGCTACTGCCAAAAAACGGCACTACACCAATTTCATAAGAGACCACGGCGGTACGCGGTGTCGCAAAAAAAGGGCCAATCGCAAGGTACACGGCGATCGCTAAAGCAAGACCAGCAATTTTACCCAATGGCTGAGTCAATGCCGGCAAACCACCCCCCACGCGCGCCAAAGCGATCACAGTTAACAGCGGTAAACCAACACCGGTCAGCAAAAAACCCAGCGCCGCCCACCATAAGGTATAGCCTGCGTCTAAGCCCGAAGCGGCTGGAAAAATAATATTACCCGCGCCTAAAAACAGTGCAAAAGTCATAAAACCCAGTGCAAAAACATCACGCCAATTCAGCTTGGATGATGCTGCTATGGTGGTATGCATGAAGATCCTTAAGCTTAAGTGTCAAGTCAGGCGCTCGAGTTTAAAGCACAGCACTCAATGTACAAAGCACTTAAGGCAAGCGCGTCCTTAACCCTGCACATGCACCTCGCTGTTTAGCCAAACAAATAACGAATAAAGCGCTTACTTGATAGCTATCAAGCCTTATTCTCTACAAGCTATGTCAGGATTTGCTAAAAGGAGAACTTGCTTATGGCAACCTGTTTGTACTGCCAACACGACAACCCGACTGAGCAATCGGTATGTGAAAACTGTGGGATGCATTTACCTGAGCATACGGAACGTAATAAGGCGCAACGCCTATTGCGCTTTAAACTCTTTGTGATTGGCTTGACCATTTTTTGCGCCATTATGATTGTCTGGTTACCCCGCAGCAATCCGGCTGGTGGCTAAGCAGAGCGTTTAAGCGTCTGTCCGTCGCGGCTTTGCCAAAATACCCGTAATAACAACAGAAAACTCAGCGACCACAGCATTGCTGCGCTCAACAGCCAAACACTACTTTGCTGGGTGAACAATGCTGGAATCACTCGTAATAACGCAGCACAATTCATCAGTACGCCGGCGACATGACTCAAAGGCCGAGCATTAGGATCGCGAAATCGCTGCAGCAATTGCGTACGCGCCATCACCGTAAGCGTCAAAGTGCCCAAGGCTCCAACGGTGATGGCATGCACTGCGGCGCTCAGTAACGCAGGTTTAAACAGCAATGCGCAACCCAGCAAAGATAATCCCAAGGCCAGCCATGCGTAGCCTGCACCCAGTAGTAATAAATCCGCCCGATCTAAACAATGCCATAACTGCCAGCGCGCCAGACGCAGTGCGGTCAACAGGCCGCAGCTTAAAACCACAGCGCCGGCCAACTGTTCGCTAAGCAGACCTGGTAAGGGATAGAGCGCCAGCGCTACAAACAACAAAATCAATACCGCCCCTTCAATATTGGGCTGCACGCGTGCGTTTAAAGTGCGCTGTTGGCGTAACAAATGCCCGGCCACTGCCGGCGCGATAATGCGGCCGCCCATAAAGAACATTAGCAAAGCTAAGCCCAGTAATAGCTCCAGCAGAACGCTTTGCCCTTGCCAAGTCGATTGCGCAGCGAACACCACTAGGCTGCAGAGAACAATTAGCAAAGGCGCAGTGGTTTTATTGCGCCATTTTTTGGCTGAACGAGCAAAGCGTGGCACCGTCCAATACGCCGTCAATCCTGCAACCAATACAGCGCCAGCGACAGCCATGAGACCGCCTGGCAAGGATAAAAAACCAATCCGTGCCAACAGCCAAACA
>CANRHT010000045.1 GCA_947630465.1 uncultured Pseudomonadaceae bacterium | reverse complement strand
CAAAGACGTATTGCTGAAGGTGTGATCAGTCACACCGATGTCGCGCTGTACTTTTGCAGTCGTAATGGCACGCAAACACAGATTGAAGCACTCAATGTGGATACTTACGGTGAAATTGCTAATTGGCCAGAGAATTTATTTGGTGATGAAATGACCGATATCGCCGCACGCGCGATGGCAGCCGTGCAACGCAAACGTCAGCAGAATAATTAGGGCTGTGGCTATGCTTAAAGTGGTGATTGATACCAATGTTTTGTTAGTGGCCAATCAACAGCACCCTGAAATGTCGACTGAGTGTGTGGCTCACTGCATTGAGCGTTTGCAAGGGGTTCAAGAGACTGGCGTGGTGGTGATTGATGATGCCTTTATTATTTTAGGCGAGTACCAGCACAAAACCCGCATCAAACCACCGCGCGGTGTAGGTGATGTATTCTTGAAATGGCTGCTACGCAATATGGGTAATCCTGCGCGGGTGGAAATGGTCAATGTGACGCTCACCGATATTGATTGTTACGCTGAGTTTCCAGATCAAGCACTGCAAGCACGTTTTGATCCGCCTGACCGTATTTTTCCTGCTGTGGCGCATGCCTATGCGCATGCGGATAAGCCAACGATTTGGCAAGCCGCAGATTGCAAGTGGATTGATTGGTGGCCCGCTTTAGCGGAGCACGGTATCCAGATTAAATTTTTATGTGCTGCCGATGCGCAGCGTTTCTATAAAAACAAGTTTCCAAGGCAGCGCCATGTTCCAGCGCCTGCCATGCCGGAGAGTAAATAAATGTCTGATTTCTTTCGATTCCCTCATACACCGCATATTGATTGGCTCGGTGAGGGTATGCCGCGTGACGATAAGGTGCTCAATGACGCTGAAGTGGCAGCTATTTTAGCTGAACCGCTGCGTATTGAGGAAAAGCTTGATGGCGCCAACTTAGGCATTTCGATGCGCGAAAATGGCGAACTGCGTGCGCAAAATCGCGGTCAGTACCTGTTAGAGCCTTTTGCTGGGCAGTTCTCACGCCTCAATTCTTGGTTGGCTCAGCATCGTTATGCTTTATGTGATAGCTTAAAAAGCGATTGGATCATTTTTGGTGAGTGGTGCGCCGCGCGTCACTCCTTGGATTACGATAATTTGCCCGATTGGTTTGTGGTGTTTGATGTGTATGACCGCACTGAACAAAAGTTTTGGAGTTGTGAGCGTCGCAATGCGCTGGCAGCCCAGTTGGGTTTAGCTGTCGTACCCACTTTGTATCAAGGTCACACCACGCTAGACGAACTCAAAACGTTACTCAGCAGTGCCAGCAGCCAATACCGTGAAGGGACACCTGAGGGTGTGGTCATGCGTCATGATTCTGAGCTGTGGTGTGAGGCACGCGCCAAGTTAGTGCGTGCTGATTTTGCCCAGTCCATTGAAGAGCATTGGCGCAGCCGTGCCATTGAGTGGAACGATGTACGCGTACAAACCGCAGAGGATTTTGCATAAGCCTAAGCCGTTGCTGGCTTACACAGTGTGCGGCATGGATGAGAGGTTAGAGTAAATGTCAGAGTCAGCGCTTGAGCATGTTGCCGGGCAAGAAACTGCAGAACATACAGTTACAACAGTCACACCCGCGCCCAGTTTAGAGGGGCGTGTCGTTAAAATTCGTGGTGGTGTGGTGGATGTGTTGTTTGACGCTGAAGTGCCGCGCATCCAAGATTTGCTCTATGCCGGTGACTTAGCGTTAGAGGTGGCTTCTTTACTGAACCAAGGCACGGTGCGCTGTATCGCTTTAGCGCCGGTGCGTGGTTTAGGTTTAGGTATGCCAGTGCGTGCCACCGGCGCGCCGATTCAAGTGCCGGTTGGTAAAGCAGTGCTAGGGCGCATGTTGAATGTGTTTGGTGAGGCGATTGATGGTTTGCCCGCACCGAAAACTGAGCTGTTTCGCTCCATTCACCAAGCCCCGCCTGCGCTCGAAGAGCGTGTGGTGCACAGCGCTATTTTAGAGACTGGAATTAAAGCCATTGATTTACTCTCGCCGATTGAGCGCGGCGGTAAAACCGGGCTCTTTGGTGGTGCAGGTGTGGGTAAAACGGTGTTGATTACTGAGCTGATCAATAACACCGCCCAGCATTACCAAGGCGTCAGTCTGTTTTGTGGGATTGGCGAGCGCTCGCGGGAAGCGGAAGAGTTGTATCGCGAAATGGGCGATGCCGGTGTGCGCGATAATACGGTGATGTTATTTGGGCAGATGAATGAAGCACCAGGCGTGCGTTTCTTAGTGGGTAAAACAGCGCTGACCATGGCGGAATATTTCCGTGATGATTTACAGCAGGATGTTTTGCTGTTGATTGATAACGTCTTCCGTTTTGTCCAAGCCGGTTCAGAAGTGTCAGGGCTGCTGGGGCGCATGCCATCACGCGTCGGTTATCAGCCAACCTTGGCCACAGAGTTAGCTTCCTTGCAGGAACGTATTACCTCAACCCGTAAAGGTGCGATTACTTCGATTCAAGCGGTGTATGTACCCGCGGATGACTTTACCGACCCCGCTGCTGCGCATATTTTCTCGCACTTATCGGCTTCGGTGGTGTTGTCGCGCAAGCGCGCCAGTGAGGGCTTATATCCAGCGGTTGATCCACTGGCGTCCACCTCGGTGATGCTGACACCCGCGGTGGTGGGGCAACGCCATTATGATATCGCCCGCGCAGTACGCCGCACTTTGGCTGAGTATGAAGAGCTGCGCGATATCATTGCCATGTTGGGTTTAGAAGAGTTATCCACTTCTGACCGTGCCGTAGTCGCCCGCGCGCGCCGTTTGGAACGCTTTTTAACTCAGCCGTTCTTTTCGGCTGAATCTTTCAGTGGTGATGCAGGGCAGCGCGTATCGGTTGAGGAGACTCTGGCCGGTTGCGAACAGATTTTGCAGCAAAGCGAATTTGACGACAACGAAATGGATTACTACATGATTGGCGCGTTGCCCAAAACTAAGGCCACGTTATGAATCAAGCGGCGATGATGCAAGTGCATGTGCGTTTACCAACGCGCTTACTCTTTAGCGGCACCGCCCTTAAGGTGTTTGCCGAGGCGGAAAACGGCTCTTTTGCCATGCTGCCCAAGCACACAGATTTTGTGACATCTTTGTTACCGTCGGTACTGGTGGTGACGGATGCCAGTGGCACTGAATTGTTTTTTGGGGTGGATCAGGGCGTACTGGTTAAAAGTGGTTATCAAGTGGATGTCGCCGTACGTCGTGCAGTGCAAGGTGATGATTTACACAGCTTAAATCAAGTGATTCAAACCACATTTATTGCCGTGGACGAAGACGAGCGCGTGGCACGTACCGCCTTATCCAAGCTCGAAGCGGGTATTGTGCGACGCTTCAGTGATTTACGGAAACCGCTGACATGAAGAAAGATAAAGACGATGCTTCCGCCGCCATTCATCGCCGGGCACAGCGCATGCAACAGACGCGTGATGAGCCGAAATACAGTCCATTAACCGGGCTGGGTGTATTTGGTGTGATCGGCTGGTCGGTAGCGATTCCTACAGTCGGCGGGGCTTTTTTAGGACTCTGGTTAAACCGTGTGGCGCCACAAAGTTTTTCATGGCCGATCGCTTTAATCCTCGGCGGTGTAGTGATTGGCGCGATGGTGGCGTGGAACTGGATTGATAAGTCTGCGGATCAATAAAGCTGCTTTAGTGCGCCGCAAATGAAGGGAGAAGTGCCGTGTTTGAGATTGATGCCAGTGCGCTGGGTTTAGGATTTATAGTTGGCCTACCGATGGCGCTGCTGTTTTTTTGGGGACTCAACTGGGGCATGCGTGTGGCTTTAGCCTCGGAGCAGCCAGGGCGGGTGTTGTTGTTGAGTTTTTTTTGCCGTCTCGTCATGTTGCTTGGCGTGGGTTTGGCTTTAACTAAATTGCTGCAATCACTGTGGCCGTTGGCTGGTTATATGGCAGCTTTTTTGTTGGTGCGTATTGTTGCTGTGATGCGTGCGCAGCTCAACCGTAAAGCATTATTGGCGCAACAGGAGGGCGTATAAATGCAGCTCAGTCCCGATCAAACAATAGTTTTTCATCTCGGCAGTTGGCCGGTGAGTGCGACCATTGTGAATACTTGGATTGTAATGGCACTGCTGGTGATTATTTCGATGTTGGTCACGCGCAATTTGCGTGCTGACACAGCACCGGGGCGCTGGCGCAGTGCTTTAGAGTTGGTGGTGACCACGATTCAAGGGCAAATCGAAGAAGTGACCCGCAGCGGCGCACGGCATGTGTTGTACTTTGCCGGCACACTGTTTCTGTTTATTGCCCTGTCGAACGTGTTGGCGGTGATTCCAGGCTTTGCCGCACCGACTTCATCGCTATCAACCACTGTGGCTTTGACTTTATCAGTCTTAGTGGCAATTCCGATGTTTGGCATTGCCAATGGCGGTGTGCGCCAGTACCTGCATAAGTTTATTGAACCCTCGTTGATTATGTTGCCGTTTAATATTATTGGTGAGTTTTCCCGCGGTGTATCGCTGGCCATTCGTTTGTATGGCAACGTGATGAGCGGAGCCGTGATTGCGGCTATTTTGCTCAGTATCGCGCCCTTTTTCTTTCCAGTGGTGATGGATATGCTCGGTTTATTAACCGGCTTTATTCAGGCATATATTTTTGCCATTTTAGCCACTGTGTATATTTCATCTGCTATGGCAGAACCCACTGTTAAAACGTCTGAAAAGGATAAACACCATGACTGATCTTGCGCTGATTGCCGCTATTTCAATTTTTACCGCTGGCTTAACCGTTGCTATTGGTTCGCTCGGCCCCGCTTTAGGTGAAGGGCGTGCGGCGGCGGCGGCGATTGCGGCAATTGCCCAGCAACCGGATGCGGCACCGACTTTATCGCGTACTTTGTTTGTCAGTTTGGCGATGATTGAATCCACGGCAATTTATTGCTTCGTAGTGGCGATGATTCTTATATTTGCTAACCCGTTCTGGGATTCCATGCAGGCGGCAGCAGGAGCTTAATCACTTATGTCCATTGATTGGGTCACAGTGCTGGCACAGATTGCTAACTTTTTAGTGTTGTTGTGGTTGTTGAAGCGTTTTCTCTACCGTCCGATTTTAGAGGGTATTGATGCGCGCGAAACTGAAATTGCCAAGCGTATAGCGGCGGCTGAACAGGCCCAGCATGCTGCAAAAACAGCTGAGCAGCAGTACCTACAGCAACGTGCGGAGTTGGTGTCTGAACAGGACGCCTTGCTGGAAAAAGCCTTAGCCACCACCGAAACTGAGCGTGATGAGTTGCTGGCGCAAGGGCGTAGCACCTTGCAGCAAGAGCAAAAAGACTGGCGTGCACACCTTGAGCATGAGCGTCAGGCCTTTAATCAGCGCTTACAAAAAAACGGTGCCGATGCACTCGTGCGTTTAACTCGCAAAGCACTGCATGATTTAGCGGATGAGCAGCTTGAAGATGCCATTGTGCGTCATATTGGTAAGCAGTTGCAGCCCATAGCTGACGAGTTAATCCAGTCGGCAGCCGGCAGTCAGCAAGCACAGGTCACCACGCGTGCGCCATTACCCCAAGCCACTCAAGCCTTGCTGCAGAAAGAAGTGCAGCAGTGGTTGCCGCAGGTGAGTGTGAGTTTTGCGATTCGTGAACAACAGTCACCCGGTTTGGTGATGCAAGTGGGTGGTGCGCAAGTGGCGTGGACCACTGACAGCTATATGGATGAGCTGGCTGAGTTGCTCACTCAACATGCATCCGCTCATACCTCAGTACGACTCAGCGCCGATGGCCGCTAAGGGGATTGTTGTGACTGAGCTTGATAAAACGATTGAGTCCGGATCTGCGCAGGATTTTAATGCTTGGGTGGATACTTTAGTGGCCAGCCCTACGCCAACGCCGGTGCTGACTGAAACCGGTATCGTGACTGAAGTCGGCGATGGTGTGGCCATTGTGTCGGGTTTGGCGCGTGCTTTAGCCGATGAGTTACTGGTGTTTGCCTGTGGCGTGCAAGGTATCGTGCTGGACTTAGAGCCGGGTCGTTTAGGCGTGATTTTGCTGGGGCCATCAGAGCTGATAGCGCTGGGTGAAACTGTGTACCGCACCCGTAAAGTGGTCAGTGTGCCTGTGGGTTCGGCATTGCTCGGGCGGGTGGTGGATGCGATGGGGCGGCCACGCGACATACTTGGGCCAATAGATGCCGTGGCTGAGCATCCGATTGAGGCCGAAGCGCCAAGTATTCTCAACCGTACACCCATTTTTCGACCTTTAGCCACGGGTCTCAAAGCCATTGATGCAGCGATTCCTGTAGGCCTTGGGCAGCGTGAGCTGATTATTGGTGACCGCCAAACCGGTAAAACCTCGATTGCCATTGATACCATGCTCAATCAAGCGCGCACCGATGTGATCTGTGTTTATTGTGCAGTGGGGCAGCGTGGCGATGCGGTAGCGCGGGTGATTCGTGCGCTCGAAGACGGCAAGATGCTGCAGCGTACTGTGGTCATGAGCGCCGGTGATGAAGAAGCACCGGGGCTGGCCTATATCGCGCCCTATGCGGCGATGACGATGGCTGAGTATTTCTCGGCACAAGGTCAGGATGTGTTGGTGATCTTTGATGATATGACTCACCACGCCCGTGCTTACCGTGAACTGTCGTTATTGCTGCGCCGTCCACCGGGGCGTGAGGCTTTTCCGGGGGATATTTTCTATGTGCATGCGCGTCTGTTAGAGCGTGCTGGGCAGTTTGGTGCAGAAATTGGTGGTGGTTCTATTACGGCGTTGCCGGTGGTAGAAACTCAAGCAGGTAACCTGTCGGCGTATATTCCGACCAACTTGATTTCGATTACCGATGGACAGATTTATTTGTCACCGCAGTTGGTGCGTAAAAACCAATTTCCGGCGGTGGATTTAGGTTTGTCAGTGTCACGGGTGGGCGGTAAAGCGCAGAACCGTACTTTGCGCGGTGTGTCAGGCAACTTACGCGTGACTTTATCGCAGTTTGAAGAACTGGAAGATTTTGCACGTTTTGGTACGCGTTTGGATGATGTGACCCGTGCGCGCTTAGCACGAGGCACGGCAGTGCGCACGGCTTTACGCCAAGCGGAGCGCGATCCGATGCCCGCCCTTGAGCAGTTGGCGGTGTTAGTGGCGGCGATGGAAGGTTTGTTTGATCAGTTTGATGAGCAGCAAATCAGTGCGGCGCTGCGTTTGGTTCGCGATGCAGCGCAACAAGAGTTAACGGTGATTGAACAACGTATTGCGGCCAATGAAACGCTGCAAGAGGATGATCATCAGCTGATTGTGGCGTGCGCACGCGAGGCGTTGCTGGCGCTGGATGTGTCTGCTGCTGAATTGGGCGAGTGAGGCGATAAATGGCGCAAACCCTTGAGCACCTCTCACGTAAAAATGACACGCTGACCAGTATTCGAAGCATTGTGCACACGATGAAAACGCTGTCAGCGATTAATGCCGCGCCCTATGAGCAGGCGGCGCAATCGATTGAGGCTTATCATCAAACGGTGTTGCAAGGTTTGGCGGCTTTCGTCTATCGCACCGGTGGTGTCAGTCTGCTGACTGAGGCGGTGCAGCCGCATCAGCGTTTGTTGGTGGTGTTTGGTTCTGATCATGGTTTGTGCGGTAACTATAATGAGTTACTGGCCAATCGGGTGACGGCCTACAGCGCTGAGCAGCCGATTGCTCAGCAGCATATTTTGTGTATTGGTTCGCGTATGGCCAATGCTTTATTGGAGCAGGAATTAACGCCCGATGCGGTGTTGATGCCGCCGGCCTCTGCAGATGGTGTTGGGCGTTTGGCAGGGGATATTGTTACGCGAGTTGAGCGTTTAGGCCGTGGGCAGTCGTTGACGAATTTGGCGGTGACTTTGGTGTTTACGCAGCGTGCTGAGCACGGTTACCAAGAGGTGGTCACGCGTGATTTATTGCCTTTGGCGTCGTCATTATTGCAGCCACAGCAGCGTTGGCAATCACGTTCTTTACCGGATTACACGATGGATGCTGAGGCGTTATTGGCGTCGTTGATTCGCAATCATGTGTTTGCCAGTGTGTTTCGTGCGTCTGCGGAAGCAATGGTGACTGAAAATGCAACGCGTTTGGCGTTAATGCAGCAGGCTGAGCAGTCGGTGGATGAGCAGCTGGAGTCGGTGCAGCAAGAACTCAGTAGTGTGCGTCAAGATGAGATCACTAATGAGTTGATGGATATTGTGATCGGGCATTTAGCTTGATTTTCAGCAGTTCTGTGCTGCTTGGTTTGTGTGTGCTTTGCTAGCGGCGGTCTGTGTTGTAGATCTGTTGGTCTAGATCGGAGTGTTGCCTGCTTGTCGCTATGTCGACTGTAAGTTTTGTTATCTAGACTGGTGCGTTGCGAGTGGCACTGAATCTGTTTATCCCTCAACGAGCCCATCCGGGGCTCGATTCGGGCGCTACGCCATCCATGGCTACGCTTGCCACAGACCCAGTGCCACTCGTGTTGAGCAGTTGAGGGCTGAGTGGGTTTTGCGTTTGTCTCTTTTGGAGTGCAGGCTTGCAATATTTGAGCGGATTATACCTATGCTCTGTGGTGTTTTTGCCTAGCTTTACTTAGTCAGTGTGGCTAACAAATTTATTCGGCAAATACTGCTTCAATGGTGTTGGCAAAAAGCACACGCTCGGTCCAAAGGCTGAGTTCGGCGTCATTGGCTTGGAATAAGCGTTGCTCATATTGGCTAGCCTGTTCGTTAAATTTGAGCCTAAGTTGCTTGTAAAGAGTTGCGGCACGGCCACGCTCCACACCTTGCTCAATGCCTTGGCGTTCAATAATTGAAATGTAAGTCATTTTATTATCCTCTTCGAGGTGCTCTAGTTGCTCATTGTAATATGGGGTGAGGTCTTCGGGTAGGGCTACGATCCATTCTAAAAAGACCACTAATTGCATGATGTGTTCGCGGGGCAGTTTCTTTTCAGCAGCTAGGCGGTAATAACCGATTAAGTTGTCAACTCGAGTTTTACCATCTTTGATCAGTTTTGCGGTGAGTTGTGCAGCAATGAGTAAACCAAATGGATTGGGGTGCTGCAGTAATTCGTTGGTTTTATCTTGCCAGTCGAGTAGCTTGACAGTGGCAAAATCAAAGCGAATGCTGCAGCCAGCAATGCTGTCGCTGTAATAGTTTGGTTTGAAGTTTGCTTGAGTGTCGGTAAGTACTGCAAGGCTAATAACTGGTTTCTGGTAGCGATCACGAATGCGGTAATAATAAATAAACATGCGCTCAGCAAAGTCTGTTTCTGCTGCGCCTTGCACTTCGATATGAATTAAAATCCACTTTTCTGAGCCGTTTAAGAAATGTACTTTGATCAGTTTGTCAGCATAGCGTCGTGAGTTTTTGGCTTTGCGGGTGATTTTTTGCAGTTCTTTATCAAGAAACTCAACCGGTTTCTGCCAGTTAATTAAAGAGCTTATTTGTGGGTATAGAAAGTCCATAAAGGGTTTGAAGAAGACTTCTAAAGCACTTTTCCATGGGCTGTCATGGTCTTCTGGCGCGTTTTTACTGTATTGGGACATCGTAACCTCCATGTTACTTAGATTAAGTCCGGTCTAAATACAGTATAGGTGCTACTTCTGGTTTTGCTGCCTAGATTGCGTTATTAGATGCTTTGCATGAGTCCCTTGTGAAGCTTGGCTGTGTATTGTTTGCGCGTGTTATACCTATGAGCTGTGTTGTTTATTATTCAACTGTGTGCTGCTGTTGCTGCCAGAGGCGGGCGTAGTAGCCGTCTTTTTCGAGTAATGCATTGTGGCTGCCGCTTTCGACGATTGTGCCTTGCTCCATCACTAAAATCGTATCTGCGTCGCGTATGGTGGATAAGCGGTGGGCGATGACGAGGGTGGTGCGTTGGCGGCTGACTTCGTTGAGGGCGTCGAGAATAACGTGTTCGGAGATGGAATCCAGTGATGAGGTGGCTTCATCAAGAATCAGCAGCGGTGGGTTTTTGAGCAAGACGCGGGCAATGGCAACGCGTTGTTTTTCACCGCCGGATAGTTTTAAACCGCGCTCGCCCACTTTGGTGTTGTAGCCGTCGGGTAAGTTGCTGATAAAGTCACTTAAATGAGCTTGAGCAGCAGCATGATGCACTTCAGCTTCACTGGCGCCGGGGCGGCCGTAGGCCAGGTTGTTATAGAGGGTGTCGTTAAATAACACGGTATCTTGTGGGACAACGCCGATTGCGGTGCGAAGGCTGTCTTGAGTGATGTGGCGTATATCTTGGCCGTCAATGCTGATGCTGCCGCCATTGACGTCAAAGAAACGAAACAGCAAGCGGGCTAAGGTTGATTTGCCTGCGCCGCTTGAGCCAACCACGGCAACTGTGTGTCCAGCTGGGATGGTGAAATTAGCGCCTTTTAAAATCGCCCGTTCGGGGTGATAGCTAAAGTGGACATCGCAAAAGTCTACCGCGCCTTGGCTGACGGTGAGGGGTTTAGCATCAGGGGCGTCTTCAATGGCGGGTTTGTCGCCGAGTAGGGCAAACAGGCGTTCGACGTTGACCAGTGATTGACGGATTTCACGGTAAACAAAGCCCAGCGCGTTGAGTGGCACAAACAGCTGAATCAGGTAAGCATTGACCATGGTGAAATCACCCAAGGTCATTTGACCGCTGGCAACTTCGCGCACGGCCATGCTCATAATGACGATCAGTGATACACCAATAATCAAGGCTTGCCCGGTGTTGAGGGTGGCCATGGATAAGCGGTTTTTCAGGCGTGCCTGTTCCCAAAGTTGCAGTCCTTGATCGTATTGCTCGGCTTCAAAACGTTCGTTGTTGAAATATTTGACGGTTTCGTAATTGAGTAAGCTGTCGATGGCGCGGGTGTTGGATTGATTGTCGCGGTTGTTGGCTTCGCGGACAAAACGGGTGCGCCACTCGGTGACGCGAATCGAGAACACCACGTAGACGAGGACAGATACCATAATGGCCAACACGTAGCTGACGTTGAAGGCAATTAATAAAATGCCGGTGACCATGACGATTTCGAGCAAGGTGGGCACTATATTAAACAGGGTGAAGCGCAGCAGAAAGCTGATGCCGTTAGTGCCGCGTTCGATGTCACGGGCGAGGCCGCCGGTTTTGCGATCCAAGTGAAAGGCCAGTTCGCGGTTATGTAGATGCTGAAATACGCGCAGGGATACGCGGCGCATGGCGCGTTCGGCGACGCGAGCGAAAATGGCGTCGCGCAGCTCGCTAAACAGTGTGCTACCAAAACGCAGTGCACCGTAAGCGATCACCAGCATCATGGGGAGCCATAACAGCATGTCGGTGCCGCGGTTTTGGTCTAAATAGTCAATGATGTATTTCAGGGCAATAGGGGTGGAGACAGTGGCGACCTTGGCTAGAATGAGCATGCCGACAGCGAGGATCACACGACCTTTAAATTCGCCCAAATAAGGCCACAGGCCGGCGATGATTTTCCAGTTGGGTTTGTGATGGCTGTAATTGTTGTCGGTGGAAGGGCGCACGGGTATTCCTTTTGAGGTGCTCATCGACGCGTTTTGATCCGGCGTGTGAGTCTGTGTATTGCTGAGATGGCTGTAGTTTAGCCTAAACGTCAGTCAAGAGGCGGGCTAACCTTATATCGCAGTGTTGCGAGCGGCGCTGAATCTGTTTTTCCCTCAACGAGCCCATCCGGGCTCGATTCGGGCGCTGCGCCATCCATGGCTGCGCTTGTCACAGACCCAGCGCCACTCGCGCTGAGCATGGGCGTTGTTATCGAGATTGATGCATGTCGTTTGTGATAGCTTTGCTAGCACGTGTGTGTTGTGGGGTTGCAGGTCTAGCTCGCAGTGTTGCGAGTGGCGCTGAGTCTGTTTTCCCTCAGCGAGCCCGTCCGGGGCTCGATTCGGGCGCTGCGCCATCCATGGCTGCGCTTGCCACAGACCCAGCGCCACTCGCGTTGAGCATGGGTGTTGTTAATGGGATTGGCGCATGTCGCGATTACACATACTTGTGTTTGAGTGTGCTGTGGTAGTTGTAATCAGGCCTTTAACTCCAGCCAGATCGGGGCGTGGTCGGAGGGTTTTTCCATGGCGCGCAGTTCGTAGTCGATGCCGGCATTGAGCAGGC
>CANRHT010000044.1 GCA_947630465.1 uncultured Pseudomonadaceae bacterium | reverse complement strand
ATTTTACAGTTGCTCAAACTGCCAGACGGTACCGTTAAAGTCTTGGCTGAAGGTGAGCAGCGCGGTGTGATTGTTGAGCAATCCTCGGCTGAAGACGCCGACTATTTGCAAGCTCAAGTCGAAGTGCAAGAGGTTGAATCAACCAGTACGGTTGAAAACGAAGTCTTGCGTCGCACCCTGTTTGAGCAATTTGAAAGTTTTGTCCAGCAAAGTAAAAAAGTCCCTGCTGAAGCTTTGACCGCATTGGCAGACATTGAAGATGTGGGTCGTTTGACCGACTCTATCGCTGCACAAATGACCTTAAAGCTTGAACAGAAGCAAGCAGTGCTTGATGACTTGGCTGTGACTGAGCGGGTTGAGCTGTTGCTGGGTATTTTAGATACTGAGCTTGAGCTGCTGACCGTCGAAAAACGTATTCGTGGCCGCGTTAAAAAGCAAATGGAGCGCAGCCAGCGTGAGTACTATTTGAATGAGCAAATGAAAGCCATTCAAAAAGAATTAGGCGAAGATGAAGACGGGCATAACGAAGCCGATGCGTTAAAAAAGCGTATTGACGAGGCGGGTATGCCAGAGGAGGCCTTGACTAAAGCCCATGCTGAGCTGAAAAAGCTGCAGCAAATGTCGCCTATGTCAGCTGAATCGACTGTGGTGCGCACTTATCTAGATTGGCTGATTAACACGCCTTGGACTAAGAAAAGTAAAGTGCGCTCAGACTTAGAGCGTGCTGAAGAAGTGCTGGAAGCCGATCACTTTGGTCTTGAAGAAGTGAAAGAGCGCATTCTTGAGTACTTAGCAGTACAAAAGCGCGTGAAAAAACTTAAAGGTCCGATTTTGTGCCTAGTAGGACCACCAGGTGTGGGTAAAACCTCATTGGCTGAGTCCATTGCACGTTCGGTCAACCGTAAATACATTCGCATGGCTTTGGGTGGCGTGCGCGATGAAGCAGAAATCCGTGGTCACCGTCGTACCTATATTGGTGCGATGCCAGGTCGTATTATTCAGCGTTTAAACAAAGTGGGCGTGCGTAACCCGCTGTTCTTGCTGGATGAAATCGATAAAATGGCCAGCGATATGCGCGGTGATCCTGCCTCGGCATTACTGGAGGTCTTGGATCCTGAGCAAAACAGTGCGTTTAACGACCATTATTTAGAAGTGGATTACGATTTATCTGACGTGATGTTTGTGTGTACCGCCAACTCCATGAATATTCCAGGTCCGTTGTTGGACCGCATGGAAGTGATTCGTTTACCGGGCTACACCGAAGATGAAAAGCTTAATATTGCGCAAAAATACTTAGTCAGCAAACAGCTGAAAGCCAATGGCCTTAAAGAGGCTGAACTGGTGTTTGCACCTGAAGCCTTGTTAAACATTGTTCGTTACTACACCCGTGAAGCTGGAGTGCGTGGTTTAGAGCGTCAAATTGCTAAAGTGTGCCGTAAAGTTGTAAAAGAGCAGGCCAAAGAAAAAAGCATTCGCATTCAGATTGCAGTCGATAACTTAGAGCATTACTTGGGTGTACAGAAATTCACCTACGGTTTGGCTGAGTTAGAGGATCAAGTCGGGCAGGTCACAGGTTTAGCTTGGACACAGGTGGGCGGTGAGTTGCTCACGATTGAGTCGGCGGTGATTCCAGGTAAAGGCCAATTGATCAAAACCGGTTCTTTGGGTGATGTGATGGTTGAGTCAATGACTGCCGCGCTGACAGTGGTGCGCAGTCGCGCTAAAGCATTGGGCATTGCTACAGACTTCTATGAGAAGCACGACGTGCACTTGCACATGCCTGAAGGGGCAACCCCTAAAGACGGCCCTAGCGCCGGTATAGGTATGTGTACGGCCTTGGTGTCAGCCTTAACTAAGATTCCCGTACGCGCCGATGTGGCGATGACCGGTGAGATCACTTTGCGTGGACAAGTGCTAGCAATTGGCGGTTTAAAAGAAAAATTGCTCGCGGCGCACCGTGGTGGCATCAAGACTGTTATCATCCCCGAAGAAAATGTGCGTGACTTGAAGGAAATACCAGCTAATATAAAGGCTGATTTAGACATCAAACCCGTAAAATGGATTGACGAGGTGCTACAAATTGCGTTGCAATACGCACCTGAACCTTTGTCTGATGTTGCATCTGAGTTGCTGATAAAGGATGACTCACGCGATACTGAGGTCAAAGACCGCATCAGTACGCACTAGTGCAGTTGAACTTGGCATGTTTCATAGCACCCTGCTGTAGAGTGGGGTGCTGATGTCATTGGGTTGCATAACACAGCTGTTTTGCTTGTATTAAACGTGCAATCATATTTTTTTTGAAAACCTTAAGGGGACTTACGAGTGAACAAGTCAGAGTTAATTGATAAAGTTGCTGCTTCTGCAGATATTCCTAAAGCTGTTGCTGGACGTGCATTAGATGCCGTTATCGAGAGCATCACAGGCGCGCTGCAAGAAGGCGAATCAGTTGTACTGGTAGGTTTTGGTACCTTTGCGGTTAAAGATCGTGCAGCACGCACCGGTCGTAACCCACAGACAGGTAACCCGATTGAAATTGCTGCAGCAAAAATCCCAGGATTTAAAGCAGGCAAAGCACTGAAAGACGCTGTTAACTAAGTGCTGCTGATCCATCACTGTTTCAGTTGATGGGCGATGGCTGTAAAGCGAGCGTCATTGACCTCAATACTTTATATCCATCAGTGAACGTAAAGGCGCATCCTTAGGTGCGCCTTTGTTTTGTTGGACTGACCCATAGTGCACAGCTGTTTTAATGGCTCCAGCGGGGGATGCATGCTGCAGAATATTCGAGACAACTCTACGGGGTGGATCTCTAAATCAATTATTGGTTTGATCGTTGTACTCTTTGCTTTTACTGGCTTTGACGCAATTTTAGGCTCAACCAGTAATGCTAATAATGCCGCCAAAGTGAATGGCGAAGACATTACCCTGAATGAACTGGCTGAGGCGAAAAACCTTCAGCGTCAGCAGTTGATGCAGCAGTTCGGTAAAGACTTTGACACCAGCTTGATTGATGACAATTTGTTGTCTGAGTCAGCACTCAAAGGCCTGATTTCTCGCAAACTCTTGGTACAAGCCGCGGATGAAGCTGATTTTGCTTTCTCAAGCGCTGCGATGGACCAGTTTATTTTGTTAGCCCCTGAGTTTCAGATCGATGGGCAGTTTAACGCTGATCGTTTTGACCAAGTTATTCGCCAGATGGGTTACACCCGTTTGCAGTTCCGTCGCATGATGGAACAAGAAATGCGCACTGGGCAACTGCGTGCAGGTATTGCCGGTAGCGCTTTTGTCACTGAGCAAGAAGCGCAGGCCTATGCTCGCTTAGAGCGTCAAACCCGTGATTTCTCGATGTACAGCATGGCGCCAGATTTAGAGGCAACAACGGTTTCAGACGACGATATACAAGCCTATTACAACGATAATTCAGCGTTGTTTATGACACCTGAGCAAGTGCAGGTTGAGTACATCGAGCTGAATAAATCAGAATTCTTTGATCAAGTGGCTGTTGATGACACTGATCTGCAAGAGTTGTATCAGGCTGAAATTGCCAACCTGTCTGAGCAGCGCCGCGCGGCACACATTCTGCTGGAAGTTGACGGTGACGTGACCGATGAGCAGGCGCGTGAACAGGCCGAGCAAGCCATTGCCCGTATTAATGCTGGTGAAGACTTTGCTGCAGTGGCCGCCGAGTTATCCGCCGACTTAGGTTCGGCTGAGCAAGGTGGTGATCTTGGTTTTGCTGCACCTGACGTATATGAGCCTGAGTTTGAGGAAGTGCTGTACAGCCTCAATCAAGATCAAGTATCTGATCCGGTGCGCACGGCCTATGGCTGGCACGTGATTAAGTTGCTGGGTGTGCGTGAAGCGGATATTCCAAGCTTTGCCAGCCTAGAAGAAAAACTGACGCAAACTTTAAAAGCACAACAAGTTGAGCAGCGTTTTGTTGAGGCGGTTAAAGATTTAGAAGGCGTCGCCTATGAATCAGCCGATTTGCAGCAGCCTGCCAGTGAGCTGAATCTTGAGATTAAAGTCAGCGAAGTGTTCGGCCGTGAAGGCGCTGAAGGTGTGTTTGCCAATCGCCAAGTACTGGATGCCGCCTTTAGCACTGAAGTGCTCGAAGAGGGCGCCAACAGTATGGCAATCGAGTTAGACCCAGAAACCACCATCGTCTTACGTGTTAAAGAACACCACCGTCCAGAGCCGATTGCTTTTGCTGAGGTGAGTGCGCAAATCAAGGAACAATTGATTGCCCAGCGCGCCATTGAGCAAACAGCTCGCCAAGGTGAAGCCTTGTTAGCCAGTCTCAAAGAGGGCAGCGCAGCGGATGAGCCATCACAGAACTGGCAAGTGATCGAAGCAGCAACCCGTGATCAAGAGGGTGTTGATCCGAAAGTGTTGCAGGCATTGTTTAAAATGCCTAAGCCGAGCGCTGAGAGTGCCGAGTTTGCCGGTGTCAGCTTAGGTAATGGTGATTATGCGGTGTTAAAGCTTAAAGGCGTTAACGACAATCCAGCACCGCTCAATAGCGAAGAACTGGACGAATACCAGCAGATCTTAGCTTCACGTGCCGGACAAACTGATTTCAATGCGCTGATGCAGCAACTTGAGATTGATGCGAAGATTGAGCGTTTTTAAACACTCAATGTTGAGCATAAAAAAACCCGCTAACTCAGCGGGTTTTTTTGTATGGGCTTAAGACTTATTCTTCGTCTAAGTTACCCATCGCCGTAGTGTTAAAACCACCGTCCACATACATGATTTCACCGCTGATGCCCGAGGCTAAATCAGAGCACAAGAAAGCACCGGCATTACCCACTTCATCAATAGTGACGTTGCGACGTAATGGTGTTTGTTTCTCGTTGGCAGCTAACATTTTGCGGAAGCTTTTAATGCCTGATGCAGCTAAGGTGCGGATTGGACCAGCTGATACCGCGTTGACGCGTGTGCCTTCAGCGCCGAGGCTGCCTGCAAGGTAGCGCACGCCCGCTTCTAGGCTGGCTTTAGCCATACCCATCACGTTGTAGTTGGGCATGGTGCGTTCAGCGCCTAAGTAGGACAGCGTTAATAAGCTACCGTTGCGGCCTTGCATCATGCTGCGACCGGCTTTAGCTAAAGCGATAAAGCTGTAAGCACTGATATCGTGGGCAATTTTAAAGCCATCACGGGTGGTCACTTCAGTAAAGTCACCGTCGAGTTGATCGCCAGGCGCAAAACCCACTGAGTGCACGATACAATCCAAGCCATCCCACTTTTTCGCCAGTTCAGCGAACATCTGTTCGATTTCTTCGTCGTTAGCGACATCACATGGGAAGCACAGGTCAGCGGATGAACCCCAGCCTTCAGCAAAACCTTCAACGCGGCCTTTAAGCTTGTCGTTTTGGTAGGTAAAAGCTAATTCTGCGCCTTCACGGTGCATGGCCGCCGCGATACCTGAAGCGATGGACAGTTTGCTGGCCACGCCAACGATTAAAACGCGTTTACCGGTCATAAAACCCATGGTGTTTCCTCTTCTTGAGTCAATAGTCATCTATTACAGTTGCGCTGGGCTATTTATAAAAGCGGCAGCTAACAACTGCTGTGTGTAATCATGTTGTGGTGCTGTAAAAATATCCGCTGCAGCACCTTGTTCAACAACTTTGCCTTGGCGCATCACCAACAATTGGTGACTGAGCGCTTTTACCACGGCCAAGTCATGGCTGATAAAGACGTAAGTTAAATTGTACTTGAGTTGCAAGTCGCGCAGTAACTCGACCACTTGGCGCTGTACAGTACGGTCCAGTGCCGAGGTGGGTTCGTCTAAAATAATCAGTTTAGGTTTGAGCACCAAAGCGCGAGCAATGGAAATACGCTGGCGTTGCCCACCGGAAAACTCGTGTGGATAACGGTGGCGTGTGTCTGGATCAAGCCCAACTTCCTTGAGTACATCAATAATGGCTTGCTCCTGTTGCGCAGCGTCGCCCATCTGGTGAATGCCTAAGCCTTCGCCAATGATATCTGAGACGCTCATTCTTGGGCTCAAGCTACCAAATGGGTCTTGAAACACCACTTGAATATCACGGCGCAGTGGCCGTACCTGCTTTTGCGAGAGCCCTTGAATGGCTTCGCCGGCGTACAAAATACCACCGGTGCTGCGAATTAGGCGCAAAATAGCCAAACCGAGCGTGGATTTGCCCGAGCCACTTTCACCCACCACACCCAGTGTTTGCCCACGTTGCAGCTTAAAGCTGATGCCATCGACGGCTTTGACGTGATCCACCGTACGCTGCAAAAGACCTTTTTTAATGGGAAACCACACACGTAAGTCCTGAGTCTCCAGCAAAATGTCGCTGGGACTGTGCGGTACGGGTTGTCCACTGGGCTCAGCACCGAGTAATTCTTGCGTATAGGGATGCTCAGGTGCAGTAAAAATCTGCTCACAAGCGGCTTGCTCAACAATCTCACCGTTGCGCATCACACACACACGATGCGCTACGCGGCGTACGAGGTTTAAATCATGGCTGATCAATAAGATCGACATGCCTAAGCGGACTTGCAAATCTTTCAACAGCTCTAAAATGGTGTGCTGTACAGTGACATCCAGCGCTGTGGTGGGCTCATCGGCAATCAACAGCTCCGGCTCATTGGCCAAGGCCATCGCAATCATCACGCGCTGACGTTGACCACCAGATAGCTCATGCGGGTAAGAGCTCATACGCTGCTCAGGGTTTTTGATTTCTACTAAGCTGAGCAATTCGAGTGTGCGCACTGAGGCTTGTTTAGCATTCATGCCCTTATGCAGCATCAGGATTTCATTGATTTGTTTTTCAATGGTATGCAAAGGATTGAGCGAGCTCATTGGCTCTTGGAAAATCATTGCAATACGATCGCCACGCACTTGGCGTAAATAATGAGGCGTGGCGCTGAGTAAATCTTGCCCCTGATAGATGATGGCACCGCTGGGATGCCGTGCGAGCGGGTAGGGCAGTAGGCGCAAAATAGAGTGAGCGGTCACTGATTTTCCAGAGCCGCTTTCGCCTACCAAGGCTAAGGTTTCACCTTTGTTAATGGTGAAACTGATGTTGTTGACGGCACGTTGCACCGTATCGCCGCTGATAAACTCTACGGATAAATTATCAATACTCAGCAAGGGTGCTGTTTTATTTTCTTGGATCGAATGCATCACGGGCAGCCTCACCAATAAATACTAATAAACTCAGCATTAAAGCTAAGACGGTAAAGGCACTGATGCCCAGCCAAGGTGCTTGTAGGTTGGACTTACCTTGCGCCACTAATTCACCCAGTGAAGGTGAGCCGGGCGGTAAACCAAAGCCCAAGAAATCCAGCGCGGTTAAGGTACCGATCGCACCAGTTAAAATAAAGGGCAAAAAGGTAATGGTGGAAACCATCGCATTGGGCAGAATATGGCGAAACATAATGGTGCTGTTTTGCATACCCAGCGCACGTGCAGCGCGCACATATTCAAGGTTACGCCCACGTAAAAACTCTGCGCGCACTAAATCCACCAAACTCATCCAGGAAAACAGCAACATAATCCCCAGTAACCACCAGAAATTAGGCTGAATAAAGCTCGCCATAATAATCAGCAGATAGAGCACCGGCAGTCCTGACCAGACTTCTAAAAAACGTTGTCCCACCAAGTCCACCCAACCGCCGTAAAAGCCTTGTAGTGCGCCAACAAACACGCCAATGATGGAGCTGACTAAGGTCAGGGTTAACGCAAAGAGCACTGAAATACGGAAACCATAAATCACCCGTGACAACACATCACGGCCTTGGTCATCGGTGCCCAGCCAATTCTGTGTCGAGGGTGGCGCGGGAGCGGGGACTTGCAGATCATAGTTGATGCTGGAATACGAAAACGGAATGATCGGCCACAGCATCCAGCCGTCTTTGTCGGCGACAAGCTCTTGGATATATGGGCTTTTATAGTTGGCTTGCAGCGGAAATTCACCGCCAAAGGTGGTTTCTGGGTAGCGTTTGAGTACGGGGAAATACCACGCACCGTCATAGCTCACCACCAGCGGTTTATCGTTTGCAATCAATTCAGCACCGAGCGAGACCACAAATAAAATCAAAAACAACCACAGCGAATACCAACCGCGTTTGTGCGCTTTAAAGCGTGAAAAACGGCGTTGATTGATCGGGGATAGCGCCATCTCAATTCCCCCGACTGCTGAAGTCGATACGTGGATCGACCAGTGTATAAGTGATATCGCCAATCAATTTGACTAACAAACCCAATAAAGTGAATAAAAATAAAGTACCAAAGACCACCGGGTAGTCACGGTTAATCGCTGCCTCAAAGCTGAGTAAACCCAAGCCGTCTAACGAGAAAATCACTTCAATCAGCAGCGAGCCGGTAAAAAACATGCCAATAAAAGCCGCTGGGAAACCGGCAATAATAATCAGCATAGCGTTACGGAATACATGGCCGTACAGCACTTTATTTTCCGGCAGGCCTTTGGCGCGCGCCGTGGTGACATATTGTTTATTGATTTCATCTAGAAAACTGTTTTTTGTCAGCAGCGTTAGGGTAGCAAAGTGACCGATCACTAAAGCGGTGACGGGCAGCGCCAAGTGCCAAAAGTAATCACCGATTTTACCCAGCAAGCTCAACTCTTCAAAATTATTAGACGTCAGGCCGCGTAGCGGAAACCAACTTAAATAACTGCCACCAGCAAACACCACCACTAATAAAATCGCAAATAAGAACGCGGGAATGGCATAGCCTAAAATAATCGCCGAACTGGTCCACACATCAAAAGAGCTGCCGTGGCGCACCGCTTTACTGATACCTAAGGGTATTGAAATCAGATACATCAGCAACGTGCTCCACAGCCCTAAGGAGATGGACACTGGCATTTTTTCAATAATTAAATCTGTGACTTTGGCATCACGAAAGAAGCTGTTACCAAAGTCAAAATGCGCATAGTTTTTCAGCATAATCCAAAAGCGTTCCACGGCCGGTTTGTCAAAGCCGTACATCTTTTCAATTTCCAGCACCAGTTCAGGATCCAAGCCTTGTGCGCCGCGGTAGTTGGCCGAGGAGTTGTTGGATACTTCTGAGCCACCGCCGGAAATACGTCCGGTCGCACCGCCGGCTGCCGCATCAAAGCCTTCCAGTTTGGCAATCATTTGCTCAACAGGGCCACCGGGTGCAGCCTGAATAATAATAAAATTCACCACTAAAATACCCAGCAGTGTGGGGATAATCAGCAGTAATCGTCGAAAAATATACGCCAGCATGCTTAGTGTTCCGCTTCAGTCGTGGGGCGTGCAACATCGGGCTTACGCCACCAGGTCATCAGGCCGTAATCATACAAAGGCGCAACCTCGGGCTGAGCTAAATGCGTCCAGTAGGCAATGCGCCAAGTATCAATATAGTAATTGGGAATCACATAGTGACCGGCTAATAATACGCGATCTAAGGCGCGCGCGTGATTGATCAGGCTGTCACGGCTTGGTGCATTGATTAAGCCATCGACCAATTGGTCAATAGCTGGATCTTTAAGACCAATAAAGTTACGGCTGCCGGGGTTGTCGACGCTACTGGAATGCCAAAAATCACGCTGCTCGTTACCTGGTGAGTTGGATTGCGACCAGATACTTGAAGTCATATCAAAATCGCGTGAGCGCATGCGGTTAATATATTGCGAGACATCGGTACGGCGAATGGTCATCTCAATGCCGAGTTCGGCTAAATTACGCTTAAACGGCAGCAATACACGCTCGAGGTTGGCTTGGGCAATCATAAACTCAAAGGCTAAAGGCTCACCTTGAGCATTCACCATTTTATCGTTTTCAATACGGTAACCGGCTTCTTGCAGCAGACGCCACGCCTGTAAACGACGCTCACGAATAATGCCACTGCCATCGCTGACAGGCGTTTGGTAGGCCTGAGTAAAAACAGTTTCTGGGATTGAGCCGCGTAGCGGTTCTAAAATCTTCAGTTCAGCGGCAGAAGGCAAGCCGCGTGCAGCCAGTTCTGAGTTTTCAAAGTAGCTGTGGGTGCGGATGTAAGAGCTGTAAAACAGCTGCTTGTTGGTCCATTCAAAATCAAACAGCAAGCCGATGGCTTCACGTACACGCACGTCTTGAAACATGTCGCGGCGCAGGTTGAAGGTATAGCCTTGCATGCCCACTGGATTGTGGTTTTTGATGTCTTTTTTAATGATTTTGCCGTTACGCAGCGCCGGTGAGTTGTAACCTGTAGCCCAGTCTTTGGCT
The DNA here is from genome assembly GCA_947630465.1 of uncultured Pseudomonadaceae bacterium. Lineage (GTDB taxonomy): Bacteria > Pseudomonadota > Gammaproteobacteria > Pseudomonadales > Pseudomonadaceae > Denitrificimonas. Next base: position 1,921 of record CANRHT010000044.1, on the reverse strand, counting down.
GAGTACTCAAGGTTAAAATCAAACTGTCCCGCTTTAAAGGCTTCGAGTGCCACCGACATATCACGGTAATAATCGATATGCAGTGTGTCAAAGTTATACAGGCCGCGCGACACCGGCAAATCTTTAGCCCACCAATCGTGCACGCGTTCGTAAACTAAGCTGCGGCCTGCATCAACACGCACTAAACGGTAAGGGCCACTGCCCAGCGGTGCTTCTAAACTGGTTTTGGTAAAGTCGCGTTCGGCCCACCAGTGCTGAGGTAAAATCTGTAATTGCCCCAGAATCATTGGCAGTTCACGGTTGTTGTTGTGTTTAAAATCAAAGCGCACTTGTAATGGGTTTTCGACCACGACCTCAGCGACATCGGCGTAATAGTGGCGATAGAGCGGGTGGCCTTTTTCAACGAGGGTATTAAAGGTAAAGAGCACATCCTCAGCTGTGACCGGCTCACCGTCATTAAAGCGCGCTAAAGGATTGATAAAGAAACGTACAAAGCTGTTATCGGCGGCTTTTTCAATGCGCTCAGCTAATAAGCCGTATTCAGTAAAAGGCTCATCGACTGAATGGTAGGTGAGGGTGTCGTAGAGCAAGCCAATCTGATCGGCGGCATTACCTTTAGGGATAAAGGGGTTCAGGCTATCAAAACCAGTGAGTCCTGCTAAACGCAGGGTGCCACCTTTGGGTGCGTCGGGGTTGGTGTAGTCAAAATGCGTGAAGTCGCTGGGGTATTTAGGCGCTTCATCATACAACGTCATCGCGTGTTGTGGCTCAGCTAAGGCAGCAGCACTGCACAGCAGAACACACAGCGCTAAACAACTGCGGCGTAAAACGGTCAGCATTATTTGATCTCCGAAGGTTTTAACCACCAAGCACGCAAGCCCAAGGTGTAGGGTGGGATGCGTACAAACTCAAAACGATTCTGGTAAGCGATACGGTGATGGCTAATATACCAGTTTGGAATGCTGTAGTAGTGCCATAGCAAAGCCCGATCGAGTGCGCGCGCGGCGGCGCGTTGTTCGTTATAGGTGCTGGCTTTGAGTAAGTGCTCAAGTAAATCATCAATCACTGGGTTGTTAATACCCGCGTAGTTTTTGCTGCCTTTAACTGAGGCTTGAGATGAATGGAAATACTGCCACTGCTCCAGTCCAGGGCTGAGGGTTTGCGGTAGGGTCAAGAGCGTCAAATCAAAATCAAAGTTATCCAAGCGCTGCTTATATTGTGCGCGGTCAACAGTGCGCATGCGGGCGTTAATACCGACTTCATTGAGGGTATTGATATAGGCCTGCAGAATGCGTTCAAGGCTGGGGTTAACCAACAGTATTTCCAGCTCAAGCGGCTGGCCTTGGCGGTTTTTTAAGCCATGAGCGGTGCTTTTCCAGCCCGCTTTGGCCAATAAGCCCATGGCTTTTCGTAACGTTTCGCGTGGAATGCCGCGCCCTTGTGTGGGCTCTTGGGTAAAAGGCTCTAAAAACAGCGATAACGGCAGCTCTTTACGCCACTGCGCGAGCAACAAACCTTCTGCACCTTTAGGCGTGCCGCGAGCGGCAAAGTCGCTGTTGGGGTAATAACTGCTAGCGCGTTGGTACGCATTATTGAAGAGCGTTTTATTGGCCCACTCAAAATCAAACAGTACGTTTAAAGCTTCACGCGTGTGGATATCGGCAAAGGCGGCGCGGCGCGTGTTGATAAACAAGGCTTGGGTTTGCGTCGGGATTTGGTGCGGGATTTCTGCACGTATCACTTGGCCTTTGGCTATATCGGGAAAGCGGTAGTTATTGGCCCAGTTTTTGGCTTGGTGTTCAATATAAAAATCAAAACTGCCAACTTTAAAGGCTTCAAAGGCCACGTGTTTGTCACGGTAAAAATCAACAATGACCTTATCAAAATTGTACTTGCCACGATTCACCGCCAGATCCTGTCC
>CANRHT010000043.1 GCA_947630465.1 uncultured Pseudomonadaceae bacterium | reverse complement strand
ATTGCTTACCAAGGCTTTGCTGAAGGTATTTACCAAGACGCCGAAGCGGTACGCTTATTTGCAGACTCGGGCATGTCGTTCTTTGTATCCAGCTCGTTCTCTAAATCATTCTCACTCTACGGTGAGCGCGTGGGTGCGTTATCGATTGTGACAGAATCTAAAGATCAAGCTGGACGTGTTTTATCACAACTTAAACGCGTGATTCGTACCAACTACTCCAACCCCCCTACTCACGGTGCTAGCGTTGTCGGTTTGGTGCTCAATACTCCAGAGTTGAATGCCTTATGGCAGCAAGAACTGGGTGAAATGCGCGAGCGTATTTTACTGATGCGCAAATTAATGGTTGCGCAACTGGCCGCCAAAGGCGCTACACGTGACTTTAGTTTTGTTACAGAGCAACGCGGTATGTTCTCGTACTCAGGACTGACTAAAGAGCAAGTGGATCGTTTGCGCGATGAGTTTGCGATTTATGCAGTATCCAGTGGCCGGATTTGCGTTGCGGCATTGAACTTAAGCAATATTGATGTCGTGACTGACGCTATTGTGCAAGTGCTCTAAGCCACAACTCGACTGACTGCGGGTTAAGCTCAGCCGAAAATAAAAAGCCAGACTCCAATAAGGATTCTGGCTTTTTTATGAGTGACAACAAATAGATCAGATCTTGCTGCTAAAAACTCAATAGCACAGCTATAAAACAGCCTGTGATTGTGTGTTAAGACGTTTGCATCAACTGTTGGCGCTCGTGATCAACCTGACCGTTTTTTAAACATAAGGTTTGCTCGGCAAAGACTTTGACATCTTCCACATCATGGGTGATCAGAATCAGCGGCACAGCTAAGCGTTGTTGCAATTCTCGCAACTCTTTACGCATATGAATGCGCAAATCAGGATCCAACGCCGAAAACGGCTCATCTAAAAGTAAGGCACGCGGCTCTGTCACTAACGCACGCGCTAAAGCGGTACGCTGGCGCTGACCTCCAGATAGCTCATGGGGTCTTTGGTGCTGCACAGGTTCTAAGCCAAAATTATCCAACCAGTAATCAACCGCCTTGCTGGCAACTTGTGTACTGGGATTCAACAGGCCACGGCGTAAACTAAAAGCCACATTTTGCCGTACGCTCAGATGCGGAAAAAGCGCATAGCTTTGAAATAAAAATGCCACTTCACGCTGCTGCGGTGTCAAGTTAATGCCGCGCTGCGCATCAAACAACGTACGCCCAGCTAATTTTAAATGACCACTATCAGGCTTTAATAAGCCCGCAATCATCTGCAGCAGCAAACTTTTACCCGAGCCCGACGGCCCTAACACCACTAAGCAATCACTGCTTGAGGCGTATTCCAATTCCAAGCTGAACTCACGTTGACCTGAACGCATGGTTTTAGTCAGAGCCAAGTCTAAAAACATCAGTCTACCTCGCTCGCTCATTGACACGCCCCGGTGCTAAGCGGCTGGCGCTCAAGAGCACCACCACACAGACAATTGAAGTGATGATCACTAACAGGTTCGCCGTATCGTCTTTACCGGCTTGTACCGCTTCATAAACCGCAATAGATAAGGTCTGCGTTTTACCTGGAATACTACCTGCCACCATTAAAGTGGCACCAAACTCACCCAGCGCACGGGCAAACGCCAGTAACACTCCAGCTAAAATACCGCGCCACGCCAGTGGCAAAGTAATGCGAAAGAAAATCGCGAGCTCAGATACACCTAAAACGCGTGCCGCTTGCTCCAGTTCGCTATCGACTGCTTCAAAGGCTGCACGTGCGGGCTTAAACACCAGTGGGAAAGCTACCACAGTGGCGGCAATCACCGCACCTTGCCAGGTGAAGATCAGGTTAATACCAAACGTATCGTACAACCAAGATCCAAAGGCACTTCGGCGTCCGACCAGTACCAACAAGTAATAACCCAACACAGTCGGCGGCATCACCATAGGTAGCGTCAGCAAGGTATCGAGTAGATCACGGCCAAAAAACCGTGTGCGCGCGAGGAAAAAACCAACAGCAATACCCAACACAATATTCAATGCGGTTGCCCAGCCTGCCACTTTGAGTGACAGGCTCAGCGCGACCCAAACAGAATCCATAATGGGTAACTTATGGCTTACTAAAACCGTACTGGCTCAGCACCGCCTGACTGTCCTCACTGAAGAGGTAATCAATAAATTGCTGACTGAGTTCTTTAGCGCTGCCTTCTTGGGTGATAGCAATTGGGTAACTGACCACTGTGTCCAATGGCACAGTAAATTGCACTTTCACTTTGTCCGCCATAATGGCTGCATCAGTGGCGTAAACAAAACCTGCATCCACTTCATCACGCGCAACGTAATCTAAGGACTGACGCACATTCTGCGTATTAATGATTTTATCAGCCAGCGCATCCCATAACTTATGCGTGACCAGTGCCTGCTTGCTATAGCGTCCTACCGGCACGCTGTCTGGATTACTGACCGCTAAACGCTGCAGGGCGTCTTGCTGCAAATCGGTTAACTGTGTCAACTGCAAAGCGCTGTCTGTTGGGGTGATCACCACCACAGTGTTTTGCACAAAGTCTTTACGACTGCCTTGTGCGAGCAGGTTTTGCTCCTGGGCTTTATCCATAGTGATTTGATCTGCAGAAGCAAACACATCAACCGGCGCGCCTTTAGCAATTTGCTGCAGCAACTCACCTGAGCCGGCAAAGTTGAGCAACACCTTATGTTCAGGGTGTGCTTTTTCAAAATTCTCGGCAATGTCTTTAAAGGCATTGGTTAAGCTGGCGGCGGCTGAGACCGTCACTTCAGCAGAGAAAACACTGCCTGAAGCGACGATGATGGCTGTTGCTAATAGATTTTTCAAACTTGATTTGAGCATAGTTCACCTGACTGATCTTGACCGTTATATAAAACAGACTATAACGCTTTGTCATCTGCTTAGATAGATCAAGATCAAGCAAAAAAGGTGCCCTATGCCTCGCTACTGTGCCAGCCTCACGTCTAATTCAATAGACTGGAAAACGGCCAAAACCGTAATGAATCGCCCACTGCACAGGTGCTGTGCTCAGGTAATTCCAGCAGTCCATGCGCCTGCGTAGCATTACGCAGAATCCCTGAACATTGATGGCCCATTTTCTCCGCACGCCCCTCCACTAGCGCAACGCGAATAAATTCACGGCGCACACCGGCGGTGGTAATGGCAAAATTAACCGGCACAGTGAAAGACTGAGCCAAGGGCTCCGCCACACCCATGCGCGTTAAAATATAAGGTCGTGCTAGCAATAAGAATGTCACCAAGCTTGAGGTTGGATTACCCGGTAAGCCAATCACAGGTACACCTTGATAGCGCCCTAAAGTGAAGGGTTTACCCGGCTTTAAAGCCAACTTCCAGAAATCCAACTCACCTTCTTCGCGGATCACCTGTCCCAAATAATCTGCTTCCCCTACCGACACACCGCCGCTACTGATCAGCAAGTCTACATCGCGCATTGCCGCCAAACGCTCACGCGTCAATTGCGCATCATCCGGCAAAATACCCATATCAACGACACTGCAATTCAGGCGTTTTAAGCACTGCATAAGCAAGGTGCGGTTACTGTTATAGATCTGCCCTAGCGCTAAGGGCTGACCGGGCTCGACCAACTCATCACCCGTAGACACCACAGCAACACGTAGTTGACGACGAACGGTGACGCTGGCACAGCCCAAAGATGCCGCCATCGCTAACTCAATGGGCCCCAGACGAATACCGGCTGGCAATATTTCATCACCGGGCATGGCTTCCTGGCCTTTCGGGCGAACAAACTTATCTTTGGGAACAACTTGACTAAAACGCACAGTGCCATCGCCAAGTTCGGCGGTATTTTCCTGCATTTCCACCGCATCAGCCCCTTCTGGTAAAGGTGCACCGGTGAAAATACGCGCACAAGTACCCTGCGCTAAAGGCTCAGGACTGTGACCGGCAAAGATTTTCTGGCTGACTGGTAATGCGTGCCCGGCCCGCACCTCGCTACTGCGTACGGCATAACCATCCATCGAGCTATTGGCCCAGGGTGGCATGGCGAATTGAGCCAGCAACGGCTCAGCTAGAACACGATTTTCGGCGTCAGCCAGTGCGACGGTTACCGTTTCTAAACCCTCTGCAGCGCGCGCCTGTTCCAGCAAAATCTGCAGCGCTGCATCAACGTTTAACAAACTCATCTTAATCGCGTCCTGCACAAGCTGTTTTTCGCCCCACATGCGGAGCAAAATTGCATGGGGTATGCGTTGAATCCAATTGATCGACCAAAATGCCTTCCCAAGCCGTGCGACAGGCATTGGTTGAACCCGGCATACAACAAATAAGCGTGTTATTTGATAAACCCGCTAAAGCTCTGGACTGAATGGTTGAGGAGCCAATTTCTGTATAAGAGATTTGGCGAAATAACTCACCAAAGCCTTCAACTTGGCGATCAAATAAGCAACTCACGGCTTCCGGTGTGCTATCGCGCTCAGTGAAGCCCGTGCCGCCTGTAGTCAATACAACTTGAATATTATCGCTCGCAATCCAGTTGGCGACCTGCGCGCGGATTTGATATAGGTTATCCTTCAGAATTAAGCGTTCAACGATGTTATGCCCCGCAGCGGTTAACTGATCGCATAAATAATTTCCAGATGTATCTGTTTCTGCGGTACGCGTATCACTCACGGTTAATACGGCTACATTTAAAGGAACAAATTGACTGCTGGCGTGGCTCATGAAATCACCTTGTGTTAATAAATTTGCGCCAAGATATACCACACATCATCCAATTAATTGAGTTTTGTATGCCGAACTTGCCATTATTCCCTCACTGTTCCATCGCCCTGCTAGCGGGTGGCCGCGGGCAACGTATGGGCGGCCATGATAAAGGCTGGGTGACTTGGCAAGGACAAGCATTGATTGAGCATATGCAGCACGTGGTGCGCCCTTTAACCGATGATTTAATTATTTCTTGTAACCGTAATCATGCCCGCTACCAAGCGCTGGCCGATCAAATCGTTAGTGATCCAACTCTTGAGTTTCACGGCCCTTTAGTCGGCATCCTCAGCGCCTTGCAGGTGGCTCGGCATCCATACCTTTTGGTTCTGCCTTGTGATGCACCACGGATTGATTTGAAATTACTCAGTCAGCTCTATCAGCACGCAGATGCGCGTCCAGCCATGTTCAAACATCAAACGCATTGGCAACCGCTGTTTAGCATCATCCCCACAGCACAGCTGAGTGTTTTACAAGACTTGTGGGACGCTGGCGAACGCAGTCCAAAGCATGCGTTATTACAATTAAACCCTGTGGCAATTCACTGCGCCGATGACGAGCAACGTCTGGCCAACTTCAATGATCCGAGTGTTTTGCAGCAACCATTATCTATGCAGGAGACATCATGCTGACTCATCTTGATGAGCAAGGGCGCGCCAATATGGTCGACGTCACCGATAAAGCCAACACCCAGCGTGAAGCCAGTGCCGAAGCGTGGGTACGCATGCTACCCAGTACTTTAGCGATGATTAACGATGGCCAGCACCCAAAAGGTGATGTCTTTGCGGTGGCGCGCATTGCAGGTATTCAAGCCGCCAAGCGTACTCATGAGCTGATTCCGTTGTGCCATCCGTTATTGCTGACCAGCATTAAAGTGCATTTAACTGCGCACGCTCCCGATCAAGTGCAGATCACTGCCACCTGCAAATTATCAGGACAAACCGGCGTGGAAATGGAGGCATTAACCGCCGCCAGTGTTGCGGCGCTGACCCTTTACGACATGTGCAAAGCAGTGGATCGCGGCATGGTGATTGAACGCACTCAGTTGCTCGAAAAGCTCGGCGGAAAGTCCGGTCACTACCAGCTCAACCCAACAACGCAGAGCTGCTAATGGCTTATTTTGGAGAACAATTATCATGCTCATCGTACAGTTTCTAGCGCGTTATCGTGAAGCATTAAACTGCGAATCTGAACAGCTCGCATGGCAAGAAACCTGGCAAAGCATTGACGATGTTCGCCAGTTTTTAATCGCGCGCGGCGAGCCATGGACAGTGCTCAGCGACCCACGCATTATGTGTGCACGCAATCAAGATGTCTGCTCACTGCAAGAGCCTCTGCAGGCTGGCGATGAACTGGCGTTTTTCCCAATGGTCACTGGAGGCTAAGCGCATGAGTATTCGCGTACAAACAGCGCCGTTTGACCCAGGTGTCGAGCTTAATGCTGTGCACGCCGGCGATCTTGGGGTGGGCGCGGTAGTGACCTTTACCGGTTATGTGCGCGATATCAATCAAGATGAGAGCATTAAAGAGCTGTTTCTTGAGCATTACCCTGGCATGACTGAAAAAGCCTTGGCGAAAATTCGTGCTGAAGCGCTGCAGCGCTGGCCGTTAATTGATGCGCATATTTTGCATCGCGTTGGCGCAATGCATGTGGCCGAGCCGATTGTTTTTGTTGCCACTTCCAGCATGCACCGTGCAGCGGCTTTTGCGGCCTGTGAATTTATTATGGATTACCTGAAAACCCGCGCGCCGTTTTGGAAAAAAGAACAGACCAGCGCAGGTTCACACTGGGTCGATGGTCGCGATAGCGACACAGACGCCGCTGCTCGTTGGCATAACTCAGAGAAGGAAAATCGTTAATGTCAGTCTGCGAACAAGGCATCATGCACAGCATTGAGCAAGCCATTAGCGCATTAACCGCCACGCTGAAGATCAAAAAAACTCAGCAAACGCAAGCACTGCCGACTGCTCACAACAGCGTGCTGGCCGAGTCTGTGTATGCACAAGTCGATGTGCCGCAATGGGATAACAGTGCGATGGATGGCTATGCTCTGCGCGCTAATGATCTGCAGCAGACTGATAACAGCTTACCCTTAGCCGGTCGTATTGCTGCCGGTGATAGGCCTGAGCAAAGTCTACCCGCTGGCCAGTGCATGCATATTCTCACCGGCGCACCCGTGCCGCTGGGCGCAGATACTGTGGTGGCGCAAGAAGACTGCAGCATCAGCCCTGAGCAGATTCAGTTTAATCATTGTAAAGCGGGCGGCAATATTCGTCGTCGTGGCGAAGAAATTCAACAAGGACAATTACTGCTCGAAGCCGGCACCCGTCTGCGCGCTCAAGAAATCGGTTTATTGGCCAGCCAAGGCTATGCGCACGTTGAGGTCTACACGCCACTGCGGATTGGTTTAATCAGTAGCGGCAACGAACTTTGCGAGTTGGGTCAACCACTTAAGCCTGGGCAAATTTACGACATCAACAGCCATAGCCTCAGCGCCCTATTTACCGGCTTAGGTTTTACTGTCACCCACTACCCTAAAATGCCCGATGACCTGCAGCACAACATCGACTGCTTAAACAAAGCCAGCAGCGAACAAGATGTGTTGATTAGCAGTGGTGGCGTTTCCGTGGGTGAAGAAGACCACCTGAAAAATGCCGTCAGTGCCTTGGGTCAACTCAATCTATGGCGCGTGGCCATTCAGCCGGGTAAACCCTTAGCCTTTGGCACAATTGGCGACACCCCGTGGATTGGCCTACCCGGCAACCCAGCCGCAGCGCTGATCACCGCATTAATCATTGCCCGCCCTGCACTGCTACACGCTCAGGGCGCAACTCATTGCAGCCATCAAGCCCTGCATATTCCAGCAGCGTTCGCTTGGACCAAAAACAGCCCCCGCCAGCAATACCTGCATGCGCGCTTAGTGCTCCAAGACAACGGCCAACTGCACGCCGAAATCCATCCCAAGCAAAGCTCAGCCATGCTTAGCGCTGCCAGCTGGGCGGATGGGCTCGTTGAGATTAAGCCACAGGAAACGGTGGAGAAAGGTGATTTGGTGGGGTTTGTGGGGTATTCCAGCTTGTTAAGCTAACAAGCTGGATTGCACAAGCAGCTCATTGCCGCGATTGCATTATTGCAGCAAGCTGAGTGATATTTTCATATTCAACTGCAGACATGCCACCTACGCTATCTCAGTTAATTACAGTGGACACCCAACAATTACGCTCGATGCCTTAAAGATCGCTGTCACTGCACTGCCTTCTTTTAACTCTAAGTTTTCAGCGCTGCCATTGGTAATGATCACCGCCAAAGTGCTATCGCCCACAGTGATGATAACCTCAGTATTCACAGCACCCGTTTGCACACGCGCGACAGTGCCAGCAAACTGATTGCGGGCAGAGAAACGTACATCTTCAGCTTCACCGACCAAAATAATGGATGAGGCTTTGATCAGAGCGAAGACTTCACTACCGACTGTTAGCCCAAGCTCTTGAGTGCTGTCACGGGTGACAGTTGCCACTACTGTGTGACCACCGGCTATAGCAATTTCCACCGCATCATTGGTTGCGCCAATTTGGATGGATTTTACGGTGCCAAAAAACTGATTACGTGCACTGGTTTTCATTGATAGCCTCTTTAAAATAAATAAATCATTAATAATATTACCCGTATCTTGGCTCAGTTCGGCAAGAAAGCGTTGGTGCACCTGCTCAATGCGCTGAAAGTTACTGATTAATTGCTGACCGCGCTCAGTTAAGGTGGTCGAACCACCACCTTTGCCACCCGTTGTGCGATGCAATAAAGGTTCACCAGCGAGGTTATTCATGTGATTGACCGCATCCCACGCCGCTTTATAGCTCATTTTCATTGACTTAGCCGCTTGCGAAATCGAGCCCAGTTCAGCAATTTTCGACAACAAATAGATACGCCCGTGGCCGCCCATGCTTTCATCACCGGCGGTAATCCAGATCTGCCCTTGCAGTCCAAAGGCTGTGCCGTCACTCATACTTATCGTGCTCCTCTCGGTCACTGAATTGTTGTGGTCATCGCACTCGCTATCAAGAAAACCTATAGCACATCCTGCACAGCATAGACTGATCAAGTCCAGACTGAAAATGTACCGTGCAATTGAGAGCACTGCCTTTAATGCTTAGGCGGTGTCCAACTCATAAATGCCCAACGCATGGGCTCACCGCCTTGCTGTGCGTATTGCGGATCCTGTTGATACCAATCACTGATTTTTGCCTCATCATCGCCGCTGAGTTCGCCAAAACTCCAGCGTACTTTATCGAGCAATTCTTCTAAGCTGTTGCTATCCGCTAAACGACTGGGCGATTCAATATAATCCAAAGTTGGATAAATATTGCGCTGATAAAGCATGTTCATAATGTAGATATGATCAGGGAAACTGCGATCCTCACGCCCGAGTAACGCTTCTACTTCTCGGCTGACAAAACGCCCACCCACCAATTGAGTCATATAAACTTTTTTACGCGCATGGCGATTAAGCTTATCTAACGCATCATCCATATCCGCAACGATACTGGCGCGCGAGACCACGGCAATATCACACACTGGCACCTCACTCCAATCATCGTCCCATGAGGCTAAGATCGGCTGAACGTTATCCAGCTGTAACTCAGCAGCATTTTCCAGCATGGCATCGAGCATACCCTGACTGTAATCCAAACCGTAAACCTGCTTAACCTGCCCCGCTAAGGCCAAACCAATGGTGCCGGGACCGCAGCCAATATCCAGCACGGTATCCTCAATAGAACACTGCATGCGACTGACAAATGCTGTGCGGTAACTGCTATCAAGTGCTTTACCGCGCCCTTGCGCAGCTTTGCTATCCCATTGTGCCGGTGTCTTAAATACACGGCCACTGCGGGCTAAATGCTCGCGATACAGTTGGCCAAAATCAATGCTCTTGATCATGCTCTATCTCTGTTATTTAACTGGAATGATACTGCTGATCTTATACCGTACAGCGCTGTATAAGCTCACAGAGCCTACTGTTTTAATCACTGAGCAGACAAATATATTGCTTGAAGATATGTATATGATGCGAACAGCATCAAGATGTATGATGGTTTAAACATACTCTTAATTAAATCTATGCCTTGGACTTAACCGATACCCACCAACGCTCGATCGCCTCGCGTTCCAACGGTAAGGTCTGCGCCAGCCCAGCAGAAAACGCATGCCAAGCTTCGAGATATTTATCACTTACTAAGGTTAACAGTGGGATTCCAGCACTGATCAGCTGAGCAAACTCTTGGCTCAAGCCGCGCCCCTGGCTTTCGCCATAGCCAAAGCGATTGATAAACACCAGGTCAGGTTTGTCCGCTAGTGCGCGGCGTAAGACGATGCTGGCTTGTGCAAGACCGCTTGGGTCAAGCTGACAGCCACGCGCATCACGACCGAGGTTCTGCGAAATCACAAACAGCTCACCGCTATGTAAATCACGCAATTGCATGGGTACCATGCCACGCGGATCCTTGCCCTGCTCGGTCAATAAACCACGTACGCGCCAACCTTGCTGCTGAATCCCCGCTAAAATGTCAGCCAATAAGGCATCACCTTGTCCATTCCCCTGATGAATAACGGCTGCTACAGGAAGCTGCATACCCTGCTCTCTCAATCTATAGAGGCTCAGCATAACCTCTATGGTCATCGCCACTGTAATAACAGTCATCTTCTTTGAGCTATTAGCACAATATTATATTTACAGATGAACTGAGCTTTTCTATTTGCGCATTGTGCCATGGTCAAATAAAACCTACGCCAACACCTGCAACTCCAGTACGAAACGACTACAATCGAGCCATTCAATGGCAGAACAACAGCTACAAGATCGCTGCCATCACTCGCAACAGGAGTAATGTCATGTCTGCAGCACTCATTGATGGCTTTGGTCGAACAATAAATTACGTGCGCTTATCGGTGACTGACCGTTGTGATTTTCGCTGTATCTATTGCATGGCTGAAGAGATGACATTCTTGCCACGCCACAGCATTTTAAGCCTTGAAGAAATCCAGCGCTGTGCAGAAATCTTTGTCGCCAACGGTGTGAGTAAAATCCGTTTGACCGGTGGTGAGCCTTTAACCCGTAAAGGCATTATTGGTTTGTGTGAAACAATCAGTGCCATCCCCGGCTTAAATGAGCTGGTGATGACCACCAACGGCTCGCAGCTGACTAAATATGCGCAAGCCTTGGCAGAGGCTGGCGTGCAGCGCCTTAATATCAGCTTAGATTCACTCTGCCCTGCTAAATTTAAAGCCATGACCCGAGTGGGCGATCTTCAACAAGTACTCAACGGCATCCAAGCCGCACGTCAAGCCGGTTTTAAACGCATTAAGATCAACAGCGTGATTATCCAAGGGCACAATGATGACGAGATTCTTGCTTTAACCGCTTACGCAATCGAAAACCACGTGGATATCACCTTCATTGAAGAGATGCCTTTAGGTCATGTCGGCCGTTCACGCGAGAGTGCACTGTTCAGTAGCGATCAAGTGCGCGATAGCATTGCAGCGCATTACGCCCTACTTGATAGCGATGAAAGCAGCGGCGGCCCTGCCCGCTATATGCGTTTGCAGGATCACCCAGATACGCGTATTGGTTTTATTTCACCGCATTCACACAACTTTTGCAGCACCTGCAATCGTGTGCGTCTCACCGTAGAAGGCAAGCTCTTATTATGTTTAGGTAATGAGCACTCATTGGATTTACTGACGCTGCTGCGCCGCTATCCATTGAGTAACGAGCCGGTGTTAAGTGCCATTGGAGAAGCGCTCAACAACAAACCTGAACAGCATCATTTTAGCAGTGATGGCGATGTGCAAATTATTCGTTTTATGAATGCCAGCGGTGGTTGAGTTGATTTGATTGTTTAATCGGCTATTCACTTATATTTCATCGGCAATAAAAAAGGGCGCTCGAATACAGCGCCCTTCTCTATGATGGCGTGCACTGCAACAGCTGCACGCCCTACGCAAACCAACCAAGCACTATCACGACTGCGCCTTAAAACGCTCCGGCTTGATTAAAAAGCGTGCCAAGGCTGGCAGCAACCAAATCGCACCGAACATATTCCACAGGAACATAAAGGTCAGCATCAAACCCATATCGGCTTGGAACTTAATCGCCGAGAACATCCAAGTTGCTACACCAATTGCCAAGCACACCCCAGTAAAGAGCACCGCTTTACCAGTGGATTTTAGCGTTTGATAGTAGGCTTCTTGCAGCGGCATACCCATGCGTAAGAAGGTTTCTAGGCGGCTGTAAATATAGATACCGTAATCCACACCAATCCCCACACCCAGAGCAATCACCGGTAAAGTTGCCACCTTTACGCCGATGCCCATATAGGCCATCAGAGCATTACCCAGCACTGAGGTCAGTACTAAAGGCAAAATCACGCAGATGGTCGCGGCAATTGAACGGAAGGTGATGAGGCACATGATAATCACCGCGCTGTACACCGCGATTAACATCATAATTTCCGAGGCCGCAATCACATCATTGGTCG